>JBAWET010000331.1:0-2113 GCA_049591355.1 Nitrososphaeraceae archaeon | reverse complement strand
GGATTTCAAAGTTCAATGTATAATACGATTATTTACTTAAGATAATTTTTTAATCATCACGGCGAGTTTATTTTTTACTATAATTGAAATATTCACTCAATTCCAATGGATAGTCATCCTATATGTGTAATTTGTTTCATGCATATAACATGGTATTTCCTATGATAGATAATCATGATAAAGTCATTTTGTGACGTGCAGTAGAGGAGATTATATCCCTCCTTACTATAACTCTTTAAAATGACAGCAGAAAAACGATATCTATTTGGATCCGAGTCACTACATGTCTTTTCAGAAATTCTCGAAGCAAACTTGATCTAGTAAAATTGATTGAATAACTCAAGCATGCTCCTCCTCACTACCACACTATTTCAAATCCAGCTTTAAAGTATCGATATTTAGATGTCGCACATGACATCTCTTAAATGTGTCCCCTTGATCCGTCTTGAAGAGCATGCACGCAGTTGATTTCGCAGTTTAACCCACTACAAAAGTGAGAACATACATTGGCATTTACGCCTCGAAAAAATTTAAGAAAGTGGCGATGTTAACTTCAGTTCCCTCTATTTGCTTTGTGTAACTATTCTCCTTTTTTCTCCTCTGTCCCTTCATTTTGAGGATGGTTATTTTTGAGATGCGCATACATCATGTCCTCGTTTTGGAATGTCGCACCACACTTTTCGCATTTAACCGTAGGCTCTGCTTGCTTCTTTTTCTTGAAAAAATTGAAATTTATCACGTATTTATATAGAACACGATGCAGTATAAACTTATCCTTATCTAAAACTGAATTAATGGCGCTTGAATTTTAATAAATCTAATTTATTACTATGCCATGATACAGTCCCAACTTTTTCTTATTCATTTTCACATCGCTCAATTTAGTATTTGGAAAAAATCAAGCTATTAATCTAGCAGATTTGCATTTATTGGGTACCTTTTTCTTATCGCCATTTATCTCGTCAATATGCCAAAGTTGCGAACTTACCATACGTTCTGTTTCAATCCAATATTCCGAATTGCAGTAATGACACTTCAGGGTTATTTTTGTGTTCCTCATTTTCGTATTAATTTCGATATTCTTAGTTTTAATTGCATTTTCTATTATTGATTAAAAGGATTTATTTCGATAAATAATTAAAATCAAGTGATTAATCATTCTATCAAGTTAAAATCTTAATTAAGATTCTATCGACTAAGTTACAATCTTAATTAAGGGTACCTATGGAAGGAAGTTAATGAATAATTTTCGTATAAGGTTTTTATTTGGTGTAGTTGACTAAAGGATGTTTTATGACACATCTCACGTAATTATCACATCTTATATAAAATTCTATTATAGTTTAAATTTGCCTATGTCTTTGGACATATCGATAGCATTTTGGCTCAAAAATAACTCCAGATATGATTTATTGAATGGAATATTTGATAAATCAATTTTTTGAAAAGGGATGTGAATATTAGTCTACTATCGGCTATGTAAATCTGACGGATGAGGGAATAATAATATCATTACCTAAAAAGAGTACCAAAGTCACTATTTGATCATTTGCTTTATCATTACTCAAATATACTACCTAAACTTCACTGCTTCTGCCTTTCCACCGTTTGCCTTTACTATAACCTTTTCAAAATGCAAATCTTTTGGGTCGGGTGTAATCATTATGGACGAGAAGGGACCAATCGTTCCCACGGTGCGGATTGTTCCGTTGTCACCGAATTGTACAGTTACATCGTTTAGTGTATCAAATTTGTTATTTGAAATCCTTACACTTATTGTCTGAATCGCACCCATTGCTTCGTTCTGTTCTCTGATTTCTATATTCAATCCTGACCTAGTTATAAACACTGATAAAACAATTACTCCAACCACGATAAACCCTCCCAAAATCACGAATTTAGCGATTCTAGCATAATTCCTTCCACTTCTGCCAGTCCGACCGCCTCCTCCCGCAAATTGTCCTGATCCATCATCCCATCTTCCCATCGATTGATAACCTTGTCCTTACTATTATCTACGTTACAACAACTTATAAGAATTCTCGGTTCTAGCATCTATCAACCGATGGTTTCGTCATAACAAATTAAGGAATATTGCTCGAACCTAATAAGC
>JBAWET010000330.1:0-1935 GCA_049591355.1 Nitrososphaeraceae archaeon | reverse complement strand
GTACTGATCCGTCACAACCAAACCATTTACACTTGATAAAATATCATGATCTTATGCTTGAATGAAGATTGGCGCAACTTCATCAAAAGCAACAAGATAAATCCACACTTTGTTTATGCCATAAATGGATACGGCATTTTTCAACTTTGCCTCCAAAGCCCTCAATTCTTGATCCCATATTATGAAGTTGGTCCTGTTGAGACTAGCAGATAAATCACCTGTATGTGGAGTATACCCAACACCATCTACAAATCTTCCCCCAATCTTTTCAAAACTATTTTTGACAGCGCCTACTAGGTCATTTCCATAAATATCAGTTCTCCAAAAGGGTACTGTGATTCTTATTACATCCTTCCACATTAGTGTTGAGATTGGACTTACAAGTAAAATACCATTCAGATTAGCATAACCACGCGTCCCATCTACTTCCGCACTCGTCGAAGGACCAATAAGCATCTTTATCCCTTTATCCAACAAGTGTTTGAGTTTTTCGAGACCTATTTGGGGATCAGTTCGTGTATCTTCAATAACCAGCCCAAATCTTGTCTTGGAGTGGTGTTCAGAAAAATATTTGTTGATATCATTTATAGCAATCTGGAGTGGAGCTTGTACTGAGTCCCATAAGGGAGAGGAAGCACCGCTCAACGGCAGGAGCGCACCCAGCATAATTGTCTTCATGCCAGGTTCAGCATTAGCTGAATGCGAAAGGTTGGGATGTATTATTATCTCTGAATTCCCATTAAAAAGTGAGGATATAAACACCAAAAATGACGATATCCATCTTGGTAACCTCGTTATATGTTGGTTATTATAGGTAATTAAACTGATAAAAATAAAGACCGTCCAAGAAACAATAATGATGATAACTAAAGGAATGAACTTGGATCTAAGGCCGAATATGTTTGTTTTCCTTTCATACGCAGATCGGTCAATTTTTCTATCGTGATACTTGAGCTTATCTGATGATATACTCCGAGCTGGTTGAGCGCTTGCTTGATCGGTTGAAGGAAAAAGCGGCAGGAGAAAAAACACCAGCGAGCAGCTGCTAAAATCTGGAGAAAAAAAGAGAAATGATTTCCAATACTAAAAAACGAAGGGACACTAAGAAGGATTATCGTCCCTGCCTTAGATGCAAAAGCCCCGTATTCGACATTCTGAGATCGAATGAAAAACACGACAGTATTATTACTGTAGATCTAAATCACAAACGACACATTTGCACTGGGCCGGAACGGATAATTCATGAAGAAAACATTGTAAAGGGACTGCAACGACATAATAAGAATACTAACGAATTGGAGCTTTTAAGCTTCCAGCTTGGGCTCATCATGGAAGAGGCGGCAAGTACATGACTACAATCAACCCACCGACCAGCGTAACCGATCCTATAGCCTATTGTATCCAAACGACTGTTAAAGAAGCCAGAAAAGAGAAAAGACTAGTCAAACAAATATTATACACAGGGTTAAGCACATATACAAAAAATCCATTTAATTTGGCGATTAATTCTCCGTCTGGCGAAGGAAAAAGCTATGTTATTCAAAAAGTCATTGATAATTTCTCAAAGCAAGATCTCATAGTGTTCTCTGCAATGTCGGACAAATCTTTGTTCCGTCGACAAGACATTCAGGTTATCAAAAATGAAATAAGAGAATACTAATCATTAGAACAAAAAATTACAGAAATTGATTGTGAGATTCAGGACAAAGAAAGCGAAATCGCAAGCGATAAGAGTACAAATTTGAAGCAAGCTTTACATGTTGCTATCAAAGGATTAGAAGAAAAAAAGAACCAAATATTGAAGAATACCAAAAGCTTATCGACTTGTCTCACAAAATACTCGTTTTTCTTGATACTCCTAGGCCGGAATTATTCAACGCACTAATGCCACTACTCTCGCACGATAGATATGAAGTCGAGTACGAGTACGTGGAT
>JBAWET010000329.1:0-1860 GCA_049591355.1 Nitrososphaeraceae archaeon | reverse complement strand
CGGTTCTCGGTAGAATATGCATATTTTCCTTTCTCTTTTCGTAATTTTGATAACTGATTTTTTGAAGTCATTATTATTGGGTCAATGGACTGGACTGGTTACCCTGGATAAGGAATGATTCTGATGTCCTTCCTATTGCAAGTAACTTTGACTTGTATTTTACATTTCTGGGCCTTGTCCTTAATCTATATCCACAGCAGGGACACCAGAAATTTTCCCATTTGAGGAACACTTGACACACCTGACATCGTTTTTGTCCGTCCGCATAACGGCCTGTTCCCTGGGGTTTAAGTGCTCTGTGACGGATGCATATTCCTTTACACGTCATTTCAATGGATCCTTCATTTTATATTGATGTCTTCTCTTGTGTCACAAAGGTAATCCACAACATGGACATCGACTACCAATCATTTGAATATATCGAGTACTAATTTTCGTATCATTAACACGTAAAGGAATGCAAGCTTGTTCGACATTTTTGTATGTATGATGATCGGAATCATGATAGACATTTTTACTATTGCCGATGTCAGTAGTTGTACAACATATACGATCAGAAATTGCAATAAATTAGAAAATTACTCTAAATAGTTATGAGTTTCTAGGACTTCTCAAAATATTTGAACCAGAAAACCAAAAAAGGATATATAATTCGTAGTTATAGTCGTAATAATGTTCAACAAATATGTATGGTACGCAGCATCGCTCTCGATTTTCTTGATTTTAATTACAGCTACGGGAACCTCATCGAAGCTTGCAAATAACGTTTATGCGCAAAATGCTGATAACACGACTCAGCCAGAAATAGGACAGACCATAGTATGGCAAGGAACTGTCTCCTCGTTCAAGGATCCACTAAAAGGACATGAATCACACCAAGTTGCAGTAATTCTCCCACCAAGAGAAGATCAGGCCGTATACACTGGAGTTATTAGCTTCATCGCAAGCAAGCCTGTAGAAGTAGTGACACTACATGATTATACTCTTGGCAATATGACTATTCCAGACAAATTCGGTGTGGTCATGAAAGCACCGACACCATGGCGTGAGGGTGGTGAAGTTGCTACAGCCATGATGGCACTTGATTATCCCAAAAACACACCGACTTTTTCGGCTAATGTTCCATTTGTAGGAAACGCTCTTGGTCTTCATACTACAAATGGCGACCAGTTCGTAGCCACTTACACAGTTGTTGCCCAAGTATTGAAAGCGAATACCATGAACAATGTTGACAGTGCTGTAAATGCTACGAAATAAGAAAAAGATAGATCGACATAGATAGACATGAACACCTTTTTTGTTTTTTTCTTACTAGGAGTGAATGGGTGAATGGGTGAATGAATGGTGTTTGGTTATGAATACCCAAATTGTCTAGAACAGACACACTGTTTGCGTGATCCAAGTTACATGAATTCTATCTTCAATGAAGCTAAAAGATTCTTGCAACTAGTTACAGTCATTGAGAATTAAAGGTCAATCTAATTTTGTACCATATCTACTAACTATCTAAAACCATTTCCACCTTCGGAGAGCTTTTTATCTATCACTGCTTCAAAGGACGGAAATGGAAGAGCACCCTGCAGAAATTCTGGATTTGAGCCATCATTATTTACTATTATGAATGAGGGCGTCTCTTTAAACCCAAATGACAATGCCAAATTGACATCATTTTGAACGAAGGCTTTGTACTTGGCGGTATCAAGGCATGAGTCAAACTTTTGACTATCTAGTCCTATAATAAGTAAAGCAAATTTCTTTAAATTATTTTTACTAACCCATCCTGAATCAATTTGTTTTTGATTACCATAGAGCAAATTATGATATTGCCAGAATTTTCCCTGATCATTGGTGCACTGTGCA
>JBAWET010000328.1:0-12329 GCA_049591355.1 Nitrososphaeraceae archaeon | reverse complement strand
ACATTGAGAAGAAATAATTTATTGTGTGTGTGAGATTCAGTCAAATATTATAGATGTGGACTACAATAGAGTTAGTATTGCTGAAAAGAAAGTAAAGAAAAAGCTATTGGAGTGGTAACTATATATACTGTTAGTGACATTTTGTTTGCACTATATCCAAAAGTACTAGACACTGAATTAGTCACTTTTACTTAAACTTCTTCGCTTCGATACTATCCAGACAACAAACACGACAAGTGCGAATATTGCGGCTATATCTAAATAAATTGAATATTTGTCAATGTTCTCCCAATTGTTTCCCAGCTGCATTCCTGCATAAGTTAGCATTGTGTTCCAAATGACTGAACCAGCAAATGTGTAGAAAACAAACTTTGTTAGGTTAGTCTTCCCTATGCCCGCGGGTAAGGAGACGTATGTTCTTATTAACGGTAATAAACGTCCTACAAATGAAATTCGGTCACCATATTTTTTGAACAGCTTCTCGGTAAACTCGAGGTGAGTTTCTTTAAAGAAAATATACTTTCCATACTTTATGATAAAGGCTCTCCCAAATTTAATGCCAATATAATATGTTAATACCGAACCAACTAAGTTTCCAAGTGAACCCGCAAGAATTACAGCAATAGGATTAAATTTTCCACTTGTAACAAGAAATCCAGAAAATGTCATTATTATTTCGCTAGGTATGGGTATAAGTGCGCTTTCCAATATCATCAGCAAGAATATTCCAACATATCCTGTAGTAGAGATGAATGATATGACTAATTCGATGACAGGTCTCAGGATTTCAAATACAATGCCCAATTACAGAATAGGTGGACATGAAAGCCACAAATATCTTTTCTGGTTTGGCTATTCTTTATTTTTAAACTGAAGCCATGATTGAGAACGGTACGGGAACTTTCACATAGATTAATGTGCGTTCATAGCGATAAGTGTGGGATGATATTCGTTTTTATAGTTTGCATATTTGCTGAGGGGATGATTTTTTTCGTCGTCATAAATTCCGATAAGGGTTACAAGTATCTTAAATTTAAAAATTTTTATGACATTTTTTTACTATTTGCTAGTTGAAGTGCTCCATGCTAAATATCAAAATTACTAAAAAAGATAACTATGATTGGCTTAAGGTGAGGATATTATGCTAAATGTATTCCCATCTGGATCCTTTACCTGGGACATAAAGCCACCCCAATCCTGTGGTTTAGGTACAGTAATATCGACTCCCTTCTTTTTTAGCTCCTCAAATTCGGAATGAATATCATCAGAGTAGAACCATATTCCTGTCGATGTACCTATGTCATTTTTCGCTGCTTCTACATCCTCAGGCGGTAGCATTTTACCGTTTGGAACCATCAAACTTAATGTTGTATCAGAGCCTTGAGGTGCGACTTCTATCCACTTACCACCTTTGAAAGGCATGTTGACCATAATGTCAAATCCGAGCTTTTCGCTGTAGAATTTCACCGCCTGACCTTGGTCCGACACAAATACTATGATTCCTCCAACTCTTCTCATGATTAATAATATTACAAATTATCTAATAAACATAATTGCCTTTGGGTCATACGCCTACTTTATCTAAAACTTCTGAGTAGGATTAGATGTACTATGCCCTCACATGAGATCCTATCAATTGACTGTTTATTCCGGCCTAGCTAAACATTGGAATAATTTATTTATTCTCAATTGAAAAAATCGATAATTGTTGAGCCACAATCTATTTGAAGAATAATTAGAATCAACGCATTTTCGATCTCACACACAAATTCCAAATTTAGTTCCCGATTCATCAAAAAATTTTGACGAGTTTACTCTCGAATGTCAATTCAAATCAAATCAATTCCATCATTCTATAGTCTAAATACGTAATAAAACAGATGTGGTTTCATGCTTGTCATCCTTAGAACTTTTGAAACTGCTTGAATTCCTGTGGCGGATACGCCTGCCATTATTTTAGCATGCGCTTGAGAGGGTCGGTTCATTACCACTTTTGAGGATAAAAAATGTGACTGCACTTGAAAATTGGACTTCTGAATCTATTGATTAGGACAATGAATAAGTCCAATATTGTTTTGGTCAATATGTGGACTCTGCAAGATACGTCCAAAAAGTGGCGCGTTAGAAGATCCACGCACCATGCTTATTAAAGTGTGTAATTAATATAGGATAGTGTTAGCAAAGATTTTGCCAGTTGAAAAAACAATCAAATTTGCGGTTCTGACTATGCTATCTGGCGTAATGCTACTAATCCCCATTAGCATGTTGTCTACTGCCCTAGCTCAATCAGTAGTTACGGAAGTTAGTGAACCAGGCGTAAAGCCAAATGAATATTACATGTTTACGCAAGAACTAAATGCAAATGAATCTAAACTGGGCGTTCCAGTGGCTGTATTTACACTAACAAATATCATCGTGCACAAGGGAGACAATGTTACTATTCATTTCTACAATACTGGGGAGGATGTTGACGACAGACATTCATTTACCATGCAATCGCCGTACAAGATGAACCACGATCTTGCCGGTGGTGAGAATAGAACATTTAGTTTCAAGACGGATACAGTAGGAGGTTTTACCTATTACTGTATATACGATTTACCCAGTATGACTGGGCACTTAGAAGTCCTTCCATGATATATTGGAAAGTGAAGTGATTATATGATGAACTAATCTTACAGAGTTTCATAGTCTATTATCGGTTTGAAACCAGAGAAGAATTGCAAAGTCTTAGCAAAAAGAGATTTCTACAATCCTTAATGAGGGCTAAAGCAATATCATTTGCTTTTTTTCGTTAGATCTTTTTTGAAAAACTTAAGTGCGATAAGTTATGTAAATGGGTGTGGAAAAGCCAAGAGGAAAATCACATGTCCATTTATGATGATGACACATTAGAACGAATGAAACGTTATTACAAGATTGAACACTATGACGAGCTGCTACGATTCATAAAGAGTCACGGACTACAGAATGAAGATGATCGATAGATTCAATCACTACTGCTATACTGCGAGTACCTGCAATTGATTAAAAGGCATGTTGAAAGCTATATCTGGCAGTAGATATATCCGTGAACTGTCGGCTAGGTGCTCATCACAAATGATCTGTCAGTCAAATTACTTACCAAAGGTAGCAGTCTATCTCCACGTTGTTTAACTTAACCAGTTGACATTTACAGTTTAGTGACCAAAGTATGAAGGGTAATACAGAAAAATTAATGCCTGACACTCATTTACAATTCAAAATTGTTAAGCTCATCTTGGACAGTAAAACAGAAGATGCACTTGAACTACTTTCATCATTCTATCATATATCGCCACCAGACATTAAAGTAGGTACAGTCAAAGGGAGGCGAAAGACCGTGTATGCGGTATATGTACACAAGGAGAGAAGGATATACGCATTAAATTCGGAAGTATTCTATAATCCATTTATAATTTTGCACGAATTTTATCATCACCTTCGTTCTCGAGGAACCGGCCATAGGGGATCCGAAAAACATGCAAATTACTATGCCAAGGAATTCCTGCATTCCTATGGGGTAAATAGGGTTTTAAATGCTCAGGTTCATAAAGAATCCATCGCTAAAGATGACTTCGCCTCCTATTAGCAGCTTTTCAATATTATCTAGCAGAACAAATTAGATACATCCTTGGTATAGTACTCTTGTTCTGCTAACAGATTGGGCATGTTCTTCCGAACCTGTTTAGGTTCACGGCCAAAATCCATTAAGATGTATCTAGTTTATCTTGATAAACTCAAGATATTCCGAGACTAAAAGGGGCAATCAACCGAAATGAAATTCGTGGCAAAGGTTCGTGTCAGAAAGCTTTTAGAATAATGAAATTCCACTTGGATTATCAGATACAAAAATTCCAAGTCAACGACAAAAAAGACGACAGCTAATGATATAACAGAGGCGGAAGTAGAATTATTCCTAAAGACTTTGCAGGGTATCACTCCATATCCAAAGATCAGAGATCTAAATAAAGTATTTAAGAACAAATTGAGCCCGCTTAAGGTAAATATTATTTTACGTTATCTTGAAAGGTCCAAGACAGTGGAGCTAGATCTTGATGGAAACGTGATATGGATACGAAAGCATGAAAATAATCCGACAACCCTGTGTGAAAGGGCTACCTTTTCGTCTGCATTTATTGAATATATTAAGACCAATAAAATTGATCTGTCTACGAAGGATTAGCTGCCAACGAGTATGACATCATTAAAGTTCGCATAGTTGTCGTATTCAACCAAATGATGATACTATCGGTAGTTCTTCAAAAAATGTTTCATTTTCTCCGTTATAGCGAAAAAAATGATCTCTAAGCTGTGGTACGAATCCAATGTGTTTTTGTATTCCAGAATATTGGGGCTATGGCTCCTTGTGCATCGTCTTCACTTTTCATGATTATATAAACATTAAGACCGTTAATATAGTTCTAATTTTCGGTAAAGAATACTTAGAAAACGTAAGCCCTCTGTCTTTTTTCGTAGTATGAATCTGGCTTTATTATGTATTACGTAGACTTTATCATGTTATTTCATACTTTATTTGATTTGTATCGGGTTTCTTAATTGTTGTGATATTTTGGAGAGCAACATATTGGTAAAGAACATTTATTGAATTGTCTAATTCTTTAATAATGGCTTTCATCCTTTGTCTTTCATTTAGCAAAAACTCCTCTTACAGACCTTAACTTACATGTGGGTACATCTGCCTACAACTTTCGGGAGAAACTAAAAAATGCAAATCGCGATGTGAATTTTTTTTACTGCAATGAAACATAAACTAGTACATCTTTTTTTTCACAATGTCGTCCAAGAACATTGTATATATTGGAGAATTTGACAAATACGACATTACGGGTAAAGCAAGGTGCCGAAATACTGGATGTAACAACCTAATTAGACCTCCTTTTCGAAAATATTGCTCAAAAAAATGTAATAAAGAATTTGAAAGGTGGTATTATCATAATTTTTACTGGGATAGAGTAAGGTCAGATATCTTCAAGCGTGACAATTATACATGTCAAGTTTGCAAAGTAAAATACGAATACCGATATCGAAGAAAATTCGTCAGATCTGGGATATTAGAATGTGATCATATAATTCCAAAATCACGTTACAAATTATTAGGATACAAATTCGATACTTTGCAAGAAAAGGTTAAAACGATAACGGAATTTATTCACAATCATGACAATTTAAGAACACTCTGCAAAGAATGTCACCTGAAAATCACGATACAATATTTGAAAAAAAGAAGCAACAGCTAATTTTGGACTGAATTTCTACAAATTCCAATGAAGTCAAATGATATTTAGATTGCATATCTCGTAATCCCTGACGTTTGTGACGTATAAATCATTGTCATTCACTAGACTCGAATCTATACTGGCGAGGCTCGAAGAGGCAACCCCTAAATGGGTCAAGAATGGGCTAGCCTTGACGAGGGAACTGTAATCTCGGTCTCTATTCAAACAAGTATTCAAGATGACAGACATTCTTGACTCCTTTAACCTCGACCTAGATGAAATGGCATCTTTTACAGGTTACTCGGTGACCGCTTTTGAAATACTATTAATGAACATTTGTAGGAATTTGGAATCATGCATTTAGGAGCGGGTTTTTTCCTCCAATAGCTCTGCCTGAGTTAAATTTAAGATTTTTTGATTATCTATTGCTTCTCAGCGAAGTAAAAGATTCTAGTAACAGATGTAGGGATGTCTATCGATTCACCGCAAAGCCGCTTCTTGATTCTGCTGTTGTTTGCTCAAGCCTACTTCCAGTTAGCTTTGAACCAATTGACTTAT
Organism: Nitrososphaeraceae archaeon; assembly: GCA_049591355.1. Lineage (GTDB taxonomy): Archaea > Thermoproteota > Nitrososphaeria > Nitrososphaerales > Nitrososphaeraceae > TA-21. The sequence goes on along the minus strand of JBAWET010000328.1, from coordinate 6,513 downwards.
AAATAAATAAAGTGCTCTGGAAAGAGGGAACTGAAATAAACTCATTTAGCAGTATTTTTGATGTTCACTCCAGTTTGGAAACCGTATGGGCATTTTATACGAATATTCGGCATTTGGAAAAAATAACTCCTCCATATATGCTTCTCAGAGTGCTCGATACTAGTGACGAAATTATAAAGGAAGGATCAGAGGCTTGGCTAACTGGAAAAATTATTTTCAGGAATAAATGGCATTCAAAAATTACGTTTTTTAAGCCGTTTCGATATGTGGATGAAATGATAACATCGGAGAACGAAAAACCTATTTTCAGCCACTGGAAACATGAGCATATCTTTGAAGGTGATGAAATGCAAACTAGAGTTATTGATAATATACAATTTGAGTTACCATTAGGGGTAATTGGAAGAATATTCAGACAATATGCAAAAGCAAAGCTGCGCAATTTGTTCAACTATAGGGCAGCCGCCACAAAACGACTCTTGGAAGAAGAACGATACATCTAAGCCTATTTTTCGAAGCTTTTTGTTATGAAACTAAGGAGAGAGAACGGCTTAGGACGAATTTCCGAAGAAAAGTTATTCTTTTACTTTTAGAAATTGTTCTATTCATAAGCAAAATTGATACCCCTATGCCCCTAAAAGCTCTCAAGAATGATATCAGGTACTTTATCTAATGAAGCGCCTAAAAAATAGTCCCTCCTATAACACTCCAAGAATGTGACAAACTTAGATGATTTACTATGCTCAGTTCTACATCACCACACCGGAAATCGAGCCGAGTGTCATGACGTATGCAATTGGGCTATATATTACTAATATGTTGATGAGCAGGTTGATCTTGTTGATCTATTGAGCCTCGCAATAACAATAAATAAAAAATACACATTAAAGCCCTGTACAAATTAAATGTCCCTTGATTGTAGGAGCAATGTAAGATGTCAACGCCGGAGCTTCTCAGAAAAAGACTTCAAAAGAACTGGTTTGACTTCTTAAGACTGAATTCTACAAAGTTCTCTTCAAATATCATTAGTGGAGCTTCACCTCCTTCTCTTTTTGTTGGGAATCACGGGTATCCAAAAATCAAGATAGGTCCACTTGTACCACCTCTTCATGGCAATACTGCTATACTCGACAGTCCAGAATCTTGGAGTGGCAAATCAATTGACCAGATTGTGAATTATCGAATGAACCTTGTTAGAGGAGTAGCAACATGTGATGCAAACAGTGTATCTGGAAGTTACATAAATTCTCTGCAGGAAATTGCAATGTCGGCAGTACCAGTAGAGAGCACCGCAACTTTTGTTAAAAGGCCTATGGCATCCCGAGATATCTTTTCTAAATCAAATGAAACGCCGTCAATGCTTACTGCTCAAATATCGAACTTTAAAACATATGCAACTAAAACAGAACCAAAAATAGAAAAGGTGTACTACGACACAGATATGCCCTCAAATGATGCCATGATGGATTTATATAATAATGGTGTGTCGATCAGTCAAATTTCAAAAGTATTAAGCGTCGGAATGATTGGCAGGAAAAGTGCTCGCAACTTAGTGCCTACCAAAAGGAGTATTTCGGCAACAGACCAAACTATCTCCGCAAACCTAATTAGAATTATACAGGATTATCAGCCGTGGGATCAGTATGGTGTCTTCACCTATTCACATTTAGGTAACAGGTATTCAATAATTCTAATTCCAGATCCCATATGGTCATTTGAGATGGTGGAAGCCTGGTTTGATACTAATGGTACAATCGTATTCGGATCGGATTATGAAGATGCAAGAGGACTAAGCCATTACCCCACCATTGCAGGAGCATATTTTGCTGCAAGATTGGGGGTCACAGAATACCTTCAAAGAACTAATCAATTAGCTTCCGTCTTAGTTTTTAGGGAGATACAACCAGAATATGTTTTGCCGGTAGGTGTGTGGCAAATAAGGGAAGGAATACGTATGGCCTTGCGCAGTAAGCCTGTCATCTTGCCAAACCTTGAATCTTCAATGAGCAATGGAATTAAGGGTGGTTCGGTCTCGTTAACTGAGTGGGCGCGTAATAGTAGGATTCTGAAAGAGAAAAGAAAGCAAAGAAGAATTTCAGATTTTTGCGTGGAACAGTAACTATAGATATAATTAGACATGAACCTAAAAAAAGAGGCCTAAACAGAAATATGATGAATCAGGCTACCCCAGAAGGTGCAAATGATTCCTTCTATCATGCATTCGAAGAACTATCGATTCAAAATATGGACAAAATCTGGAGTCACAATGAGGGTAGTTCATGCGTACATCCGGGCTGGGAATTAGTCGTAGGTTGGATTGCAATTCGACGAAGTTGGATTCAGATCTTTGCTGATACAGAAAGTATAAAAATAAGAGTCAATACGCTGCGGTCTAGAAAACATGGTAAAGTGGCGATTATTATATGTCTCGAGGACATACAGGCTTTAGTGAACGGCAAAGGACTTAAGTTCGGTGTGGTCGCGACCAACATCTTTGAGGAAGCTGAAGCGAAGTGGTTTCTTACACACCATCATGGATCGCCCTTGTCAAATTATTTTGGACCAAATTCCAAAATCTTTTGATGCTCTCAATATTGTTTGGGCTAAAAACTCATGTTGGCGAGTAAATAAAGTAAATGTTACGTACAAAAACTTGTATGACTCATCTGTGGCAGTAGTCTTTTTACTTTTTACTTAGAATCAACGACATGACTCCTTCGTAGTTTTACTAGTATGGGACGATATCCTAAATACCGCGATTTCAATGGTGTAAAATTCTGATCCCTTGTAACTTCTATTCTCATTCCTATGCTTGTTCAGTTCGACCAGTCTTAGATGGTGTTCTCTTTTGAGTGCTAGTCACTTGCAGATCGATCATGAAGATTCATATTCGATAGTTTTGCGATTATAGGGCTTCTCCCTTACAGGACAAAACACATAATTTCTAATTAAGGATAACAGGATGGGTTACAACTATGCTGTGTGGATCAAGGAATTGATTATCGTTAGATACCGGGGATCCCCATTTAGTTATGAATTTTCCATCCGTTGAAAAGACTTGAACACGGAAATTACCCTGTTCGACGACGTATAGGTTTCCTAACTCATCAACAGCAATATCGTGCGGAGTATCTAGATGTCCATTTTCTTTTCCTAAAGATCCCCATTTAGTTATGAATTTGCCATCATTGTCAAACTTCTCAATTCGATCATTTCCTGCATTAGATACATAGATATTGTCAAGGGAGTCAACGGCAATCCCTGCAGGTCTCTTTAGTTGTCCATCCCCAGTTCCTTTGGTACCCCACTTTGTTATAAAATGTCCATCTGAGTCAAACTTTTGTATGTTATTGTTGACAGTATCTGCAACGTACACGTTAACTTCAGAATCGGTAGCCACGCCTTCAGGGGCATTAAATTGTCCATCCCCAGTTCCTTTGGTACCCCACTTTGTTATAAAATGTCCATCTGAGTCAAACTTTTGAATATTAAAGTTTTGCATATCTGTAACGTAGATACTTCCCAATTTATCAACTACAATCCCATGAGGATGATTGAATTGTCCTTCCCCCGTTCCTTTGGTACCCCACTTTGTTATAAAATGTCCATCTGAGTCAAACTTTTTGACATTGAGGGCAGTCATATCCGTGACATAAATATTATTGGATAAGTCAGCGGCTATGCCATGGGGTACTCTGAACTGAGTCGCTATTTCCCTGAGATCCCCATTTTGTTATAAAGTGGCCATTCGGATCAAATTTCTCTATTCTAATGTTTGCATAATCCACCACAAATACCTGCCCGCTTTTAACTCTAGTTTCATTGGAACTACCATTCGTTGATATGAGATTATCTTTCTGCAATGCAGGTTTGTCTCTAATTTGTTCTATAGTGTCAATAACAGAACTATTCTCACCTTTGTTAGTAACAAAAACGGATGATGATTCATTGTATGAGTTACTTTTGCGAGTGAAATTTTCTTGTATACTGGAGGATGGTGACGTATCATTTGAGGAGAGATTTGCTTCAAGCTTCAAGTTTAGTTGACCAGTAAGGATAGGATCTAAGCTCTCCCTCCCATGTTTCACTTTAGTCAGGTTTTGAGCAAAGGGATCATTGACATCTGCATTTGCAACCGTTGAGGTCAATAAAACTATTCCTTTAATCAGGGAGAAGGAAACTAAAATTGTAAGTACTAGCACCACGACATCCTGTCGAGTGGATTTCATATTGTGTCTGATTCATTATTCCGGACAGTTTAAGAAGTAATAAGATTAATAATATTGAGTAGTTCAAAAATTGATTTGATATGCAGAATGACGTAGATGTCATTAAAGAACTTGCCTTTTTTCTCAATCTTACTGGGAACAATTTTATCTAATAAAAAATAATCCGTCATGATCTGCTATTTACTTCAGAAAGTTAAACGTGATGTTGCGCCTCATATGCCGCATAGTTGGCCAGCCACTAGTTCAAATGAGAATGGTGTTATGGTGACACCAATCGGTCAGTATTATCGATGTCTTGAACGGTACGGGCTCTGATAGGATTGGAAGGTACGGCCACCGATTGGGTGGTGTAATACAATTATATTATGTTGGAAAAATACGGGTAAGAATTATCGAAACTAGGGAATAAGTATATAGATACAGGTCTTGTCACGATGATATTTTGAGGGATGAAGCTAATGATACTATGACTGGTAAGGATGATGGGGTTGATACATTGGGAGACAAGATGAGTGATCTCTTATGGCTTTGGTTCAATGAAATTATGGTAGGATTACAAATTAAGATGCTTTAGAAGTATTCGAATCTATACAATCTTCGATAGCGATAGAGATTTGATAGATCTGTCCAGAAACAATGACGAAATTTATCAACAGTGATTGACTAAAAGGGACCAGGATTAATTCTGGCAGATTTTTCTGAAATTTAATCAAATTACATTTAGTTTACGTACATACAATGTGATGAGAGGGATCGGGCGAATTTACCCAAATACGGTAGGAAAACAATATTGCTCTTAATCTAGGATAGTTTATGTGAAATAGATAAAAACATACATAAATCACTCAAGTAAGCCACAATAGATATCTTATTCCATATGTCAGCATAATACACACATATTCGCAATTGTTAGCATGAGAATATATATATTTGGATATTCCGCTTTTTTTTGGTAAGAACAGAGAAATGACCAATGTAGTAGAAATATTGTCCTTGATAGCGGAACCAAAATGTAGCACGATTTTTAGAACAATGGGCGAATTTGGCGAACCAACAGAACTTCATATAACTGGACTCAACATGACAAGAAAGCAATTCTATTCCAGATTAAATCTATTAATAAAGAGTGATCTAGTAAAGAGATCACATGGCAAATATGAGCTTACTTTATTCGGAAAAGTTGTTTTTGAGATTGAAGAAAAGATCCAACACAGTATTGACAATTATTGGAAATTAAAAGCAATAGAGACACTAGATGAAAGTCTGCCTGATGCAGAGAAAACAACTCTTATAAACTCCATAGTATCTGATCCTCTAATTAGAGATCTCTTAGATAGAAACACGCGGCGAAGAGTTACCTCAAACGTAGACAATAAGAACGATACTGAGGAATTAATACTCTCAATCTGAGACCCAGTTTCTATCTCCATTCTTTTAATATTATTTGGTAATATCCATAGTTTGCTCTCGCAACAACGAGCATATATGATACTTGAAATTTTTGTTTGTTAACGTCATGTGTTGGGTCAATTAATCTGTGGAATAGTTCTTTTTACCACTGTCACCCTGTGATACAGCACGCTACCAAGCTGCTTGCCACGCTTATAGAATGATGTTACTAATTTAAGCTATTTGCTTAAATTCACAAATAAACCGAATAATACAGCATTATTTTATATATGTGATATAAAATGTGATTACACGACATATGACTAATATCCTTGGGATTGCAGGGAGTCGACGTCTGAACACATACAGTACTCGTGCTTTAAAATTAGTTCTTGAGAAAGCAGCTACAAAATACGATCAGAAACAAATTTGATTGATTTGAGCGAAATGGAACTACCAATATATAATCCAAAAACGACAAAATCCTGACGTATGTCACAAGAGAGGTCATAAAGGCTGATTCATTTGTGTTAGCATCCCCAGACTATCATGGCTCTATGTCAGGAGCAATGAAGAATTTGTTGGATTATTATTGGAAGGAGTTCGCAGGAAAGACATTTGGATACATCGTGGCATCGCATGAAAAGGGGTTGACAGTAATGGATCAAATGAGGACTGTGGTACGTCAATGTTACGGTTGGAGCATGCCTTATGGGATATCTATTCACGGGGACCACGATTTCGATGAGTGGCCATATTAAAAATAGTTCATTATCTTCCAGACTAGAGATGCTAGCTCGTGACTTCACTTGACTGTTTATGGAAAATTGCTGACAGATCAATTCATTACCGATATTAACGGCAATGACCAATTTACGTTTGCAAGACGTTTTAA
>JBAWET010000327.1:0-2032 GCA_049591355.1 Nitrososphaeraceae archaeon | reverse complement strand
GGATAAAGGTGCCAGAAATCTAAGTTGTCGATTTGCTAAAATGGTGCTAATAAAAATCCATCAGCAGTAAAGGAGAGAATTACTAAATATTTTCGCGTGCTAAATTAGTGGATTTCCATTAACTATTTCCCCAAGGCACTTTACTACGTCCTGTTTGCTAACTTCGATAGGGTTGTTATCAAGATGTCCTCTGTCAGGCATTATGACATCAGCAGCTTCATCTAAAGGCTGCTTGAGTTTTAGAGGTTCGAATTTTAGTTTCTGGCATACCTTCTTAAAACGTTCGTAATAGATGGACTTGTTAAACTTGTGCGCAACTGTGGTGCATGACGACAACGAGTATCCATGCGGCACACCTTCATTTGAAAAGACGTATGAAAGAGCGTGACCAAGAGTTGTTGAGGAGTTTCCAAAACCTATTCCTGACAGCATCGCACCGTATGGCAATAGTTGTGGTTTATCATTAATTATTGCGTCTTCAAGAATGTTGAAGGCCTCTTTACAAAATAGCTGTGTCAAGGGATTTCCGAGTTTGCTATCATAGCCCTCTGATGCCTGCGCCATAGCATCACAAGCAGAATTCCGCATTATGTTAAAAGGTGTACCTGGCAGGAAGTATGGATCTACGATTGCTGAGTCTGCTAGGAATGCCTCGTCTTGCAATAACTTCTTTTTGTGATCAAAACTGACTACTGCATAAGTAGTCATCTCGGCTCCAGTTCCAAATGTGGTAGGGATTAGAATCTTAGGGAACCCAGTGAGTTTGCCAAGATATTTGCAGACATCCATCGAACTGCCTCCACCAAGGCCTATGAAGGCCGAAATCTGCTTTCCTTCGTATTCTTTCCTTATCTCTTCAATTTTTTCAATCGCAGGGTCCGGTGTCAGTTTGTCATATATTTCATAGTTCTTTATTCCCATGTAACTTAACCACTTTCCGTAAATATCAGGAGTTGTCGTCGTAAGTACCAAAGCATTTTCAGGGTATTCAAAATCTCTAGCAGCATTTTCTCCAAAAACTATCTTCCTAGGCATCATTACCTTCCACATATCAAAATCGAGCTAAGTTATTGTCATAGTGGTATTATATTTTACTGCCGGGAGGTCCGGAGAATTCATTATTATTTTGTTCTTGCATCCTTTGTCTAAATTATTGTGCCTATATTGGCATTAAAACAAACATATTATTAAAGACGGGAAATAATATTACAGTCTTTAGGATTTTTCTATAGTCCGCTACGAATACTTCTGTTTCCTGTCTATTCAGAACCTACAATTTTGACTTCTGGTTCAATTGCCTATTGTCAATTGAACCAGTAGCCCTATGCGCTTTCACTACTCCCATCTTGTCTAACTGATAGACATGCCTTGCCACTATCAATACCATAGCGAACAAAACTAAACCCATGCCGAGATGAACCGTGACCAAAACCGCATGTAATTTTTCAACAATCACAATTCCTCCTAATGCAATTTGTCCCAGAACTAGCATGGCGGCAACTACAGATATGATCTTTACGTTTCTTGAAGTTAATTTTGAGTTTAGTGTGAATGCCATGGTTGCAAGGACCAACAATCCAGTACTTGCGGCAACCGTTCTGTGAATATATTCGATCACAAATGCTTTCATAGGCACAAGGCCTGCGGGGCATAATGGCCAATTTGGGCAGCTGAGCCCTACACCCGAAGAGCTAACGTATCCTCCAATAAACATCAAGCTAAAAAGGACAGCGAGCGTTGCAAAAGAAAGAGGCTTCAGGAACATCAGATCATCTATTTGATATAAGACATACTTATTTTATTTGTCCGTTTGCTTTTTGTTTAGGTAGTATTCCCGTCATGCTGCAAGTGGTACTTTGAAAACAGCTGCTAATACTGCCACTGCTACTGCACGACTAGTTTGCCAGTCATATATGGATGAACACTGCAGTAGTATGGAAAGTCGCCTGGAGCAAGCTTTTCAGTCGTTATGTCAGCAGATTTGCCTCCTTCTATTATAGAAGTATCAAAAGATTTTGCGCTAGTTGGATCT
>JBAWET010000326.1:0-2757 GCA_049591355.1 Nitrososphaeraceae archaeon | reverse complement strand
AATGCGGTTTCAGGTGGAGTGGTATCCCTAACAGTAATCACAAATTCAGCCTTACCGATATTACCAGCTTTGTCGTTAGCCGTACATTCCACTCTTGTCTGGCCGAGGGCAAACATAGAGCCTGATTGGGGATTACAAGAGGTAGGAAGAATTCCGTCGACAATATCTGTGGCAGAAGCATTATAATTTGCCATTCTTCCATCAGGACCCGTTGCCTCAAGAATCATGTCATTTGGCACCGATACAGTGGGTGGAGTGGTATCCTCGACGGCTTCCAGAAGCCTAGGTCTATTGCATGTTACCATGTGTATTGATAATATTGATCCTGATTCATGATTACAAATTACGCTTATAGTATTTCCAACATCATCTGCTGCAGAGACAGTATACTTTACTTGACCACCGTCAATCCCAATAGACTTAACATTTATGTTTGAAACCGCTTCAATGCTAAGTGCATCATATGTCTTAGCGCCAATACTAGAGACTGATGACAATAAAGGCTGAGCAAATATTTGATTGAAATTTAAAGAGTTCGAGACAGAGGTTAATATTATAAATACAGCAACGCCAGTCATTGAAACTTTGCTCAAAATCATAATGAAGATGAATTCAAGTCAGATATAAATTACCTGTGAATTTGTTACGCAATAGATAAATTCTTTCGATTATTAAGCTTCAATTTAACTCTCTAGTCCTTGTCTTGCGTTATCATAAACTTAACAAATGGGAACTTCTTAATGCTTCATGTATCCTAGAAGACAATCCCTTTCACATGAGGAAATAAAGTAATTGTTGACACTTCCCAATATTCAATACATAGTTCAGGGTTTAGATGTGTTATTGCAAAACAATTTGGATGGGGATAATAGGATAAGAGCAATTGAATTGCGTGATAGTAGTCTAATTTATTGAAGTCTGTTATTGTCTATAAAGTATAACAGGTGGACAAACACCGAGGTAATAAGCAAGAACTCAGCTTGTAGCAGTGGAGCGAAGGTACAAAGGCAATTTGTGTAGGGGGAAAAGAAAATAAGCTTTCGCAGGGCAGAATTATTACGACGAACTTGAATTAAAATCATTATAGTCTGCAAACGGACGAGGAAAAACACATTCTACGCACATTACTGAAGTGGGATTCGAACCCTTCTTACATGGTCGCGAAGTCATATGTGAAAAGACCTGTAGGACCCATGAATTTATGAAGTGATGAATGTTAACTTGCGTTATAGTCGCGTATTCTATTCTTTCTTTAAAAGAATGATGGATTTAGGAAAGTGATCATTCGTGATTTAAAAATTGACGTGGAACCTTGAATCAGAGTTCGGTAAAACGTATTCATAGACGGAAAGAAGAACGAAATGAAGGACATTGCAAGTGTAAAAAATTATGATTTTGATTTTGACGAGCTTTGCTATTATTAGTCATTCTATTTTAAGAAATCAAGAATTTTCTGTTTACTTCTTAGTGCAGGACCATAGCCGGGGTCTATTGCTAATGCTTTATCAAAATACTTGTTTGCTTCGTAATAGTTATGTAAATTGGCAAGAGCAACGCCTTTGCCATTCAATGATTCAACATCTCTTGGGTTTAAAGCCAAAACCTTATCAAAGTAGGTTATCGACTGATCATTTTTTCCTGTCTCCAGCAGTACCACTCCCTTATTATTAAGCGCAGTCGTAGAGTTGGGTTTTAATGCCAAAGCCCTGTCAAGGTAAGTGATCGACTCAACATTTTTTCCTGCCTTATGGAGAATAAAGGCTTTGTCGATCAATGTGGTTGTGTCGTTGGATTGTAGAGCTAATAATTTATCGAAAATAGTTATGGCTTCGCTATATCTTCCTAACGATTCTAGAGCCAACCCTTTGGTATTCAAACCGACCAGGTCGTTGGGGTCCAAGACTAAGGCTTTATCAAGAACTGGGAGTGCTTCTGAATAGTTCCCTAGTTGACCTAGAGCAACAGCTTTGTCCACAAGCGCATCAGTATAGTTAGGATTTATAGCTAGAGCTCTGTCATAATATGGCAAAGCCCCTGAGTAGTTACCCGAAAAATAAACAGCAAGGCCTTTGTTATTGAGTGTTACAGGGTCGTTTGGTTCTATCGCCAAGGACCTGTCATAATACGGGATAGCCCCTGAGTAGTTACCCAAAGAGTAAAGAGCAAATCCTTTGTTGTTCAATGCGTGAGGATTACTAGCATTTATCGCTAGAGCTCTATCGTAGTACCCAATGGCATCAGAATAGCTTCCTGACTTGAGAAGTTGATTGCCGACTTTTAAAAGAGCCAGCTCTTTGTCGTTCGATGCTGTGGTGTAATTGGGTTTTATAGCCAAAGCTTTATCGTAATAATGAAGGGCTCCTGAAAGGTTACCCAAAGAGTAGAGAGCGAAGCCTTTGTTATCCAATATTCTGGCGTTATCCGGGGATACTGCTAATGCTTTATCAAAATATCCCAGAGATTCATTATACATTCCTGAATTAAGAAGTTCTAAGCCCTTCTTGTTTAGGGCCAAATAAGATTGATTAGTTTGATTGTTCTCATCAGATTGGGCGCCCGCCGTTCCTGGATGCAAAGTAATTATCGATAATACCCACAAAACCAATGCAACTAGGATAATTGTTAAGTATTTTTTAGTTGTGCTCAAACACTGTTATTAAACCAATGGGTTGTATAAAAAACATTTTCCATATATTACCGTTTGTTTGGACAGCTTCAAGCACAAACATAAATTATTTTCATTTATTTATTTACTAT
>JBAWET010000325.1:0-2399 GCA_049591355.1 Nitrososphaeraceae archaeon | reverse complement strand
GCCCAGAAAATTGGTTTATCGGCACCTGATGGAATGATGATCTCTTTGGAAATTAACTTCAGACCATCGGCAATTAATTGCAGTATACCTTCTATTTTTCCGGCATAGAGAGGTCCTATTCTAAGTTGCATTTTTGCCAAGAATTTTCTTTCAACATATATGGTTACTGCAGCTAGTAACGCGGCGTATAAGAATCCGGGAAAAACGCCCACCCTGAAAAGATCGGTATGGATTAGAAATTTTATAATTGGAATCGTTCTTGAGGGATCAACCATCATAGAAAAGAAGAGATATGGTGTTAAAACTTCTCCATTGACAGGGGGAAGAGGTACATAAAATAGAATAATGAAAATCAAAGGCAGACCAATGAGTGTTACTATTGTTAACACCCACAATAAAAGCCAAATTACACTTCCTACAAAATTACCAAATCTGAAGTCTTGAGGTGCGGATGCCAATTATCTATCAGCCTCCACAGGCCAATAATTTAGAGACCAGTAGATTGAGGGCATATCAGCCAATTTCGATCCCACGAGTAAGAAAGGCAAGGCAAGCATATTTCTAAATGATCCTACGGAAATCTTCACCCTATAAGGTCTTGGAGTACCATCACTGATGATATAATAGCCTAACGCGCCTCTGCCAGACTCTACCCTCTTATAAGATTCACCCGGGGGACCTTTTGGATTTGGTTGTAACTTTGCTCGTACTTCGCCTGCTCGTGGTATCTTATCTAGTAACTGTCTTATAACATGACAAGATTCCCTCATATCCAGAAAGGGTACCATAGACCGTGCAAACGAGTCACCACTTTTCATATATTGAACCTTGAAATCTATTTCATTATAGATATCGTACGGTTCAGCTTTCCTTATGTCAAGTGGAACCCCAGATGCTCTAAGCACCGATCCCGCCACACCGAGACTGATTGCATCATCCTTAGTAAGAATTCCCACTTCCTCAGTCCTTTGTCTAAAGAGAGGGTTATTATAGAATATATCCTCATACTCTTTTAGTCTCTTTTCAAAATATGCAACTTGTCTTAAGCACCTGTCCTTAAAACCTTCCGGCATGTCGTTCCTGACACCGCCTGGGATATTGAAGGCATGTGTTACTCTTGCCCCAGTCAAAGCTTCTAAAAGATCTATAAATAATTCCCTGTCACCAGTGGGCCACATAAACATAGTTGAATGGCCAAGAAATATACCATAAATTGCTAGCCAGTATAAGGTATATACTTGCCTATTCAGTTCAGAAGCGATGGCTCTTATGAACTGGCCCCGCCGCGGGACTTCAATACTACAAAGTTCTTCCACTGCCAAACTGTATGAATAAGTGATGTTAGTTGAATCATGAATCACCGGTCTTTCTAAATGTGGTATGTTTTGGATAAAATTTCGATATTCTGACATCTTTTCTTCACCGCGATGCACATATCCTGGGTCTGGATCGCAGAAGACGATATAATCTCCATCCAATTTTATTGTAAATCTGAAATGCCCAGAACCCGGGTGCTGTGGCCCTACGCTAAGAGTCATAAATCTGTCCTCGTCAGACTCCTTAACAATTTCAAGACCCATTTTCATAGTTTCGTCAATTTTTTGTTGGAAATCTGGCATCTTGTTTCTAACCTCTACACCTAACTCCTATCTACCCTTGATCCTGAAATCCTTTCTAAGTGGTGGTATATCAGCCCAGTCTTCAGGTAGAAGAAATCGTTCCATCCTAGGATGACCTTCAAAGTAAACACCTAACATTTCAAAAGTCTCTCTTTCATGGTACTCAACGCTCTTGAATATATTAATTAGACTTGGCAGTCTAGCTTCGTCTCTATTTGTCCTTGTTGATAGAGCCAAAATTTTAGGAATTAGATCTTCAACAGTATAAGAACCTAGGTGGTAAACAACTTCAATTTGATTGTCTTTAGGATAATCTGTACCAGAAACTGACTCTGCATGATCAAACCCCAAGACCCCTTTGATAAAAGAAGCAATCTGTAAAATATCTTCAGGTTGAACTCTAATCTTCAGTCGTGATGGTCTGGCGTACACTACCTCCACTTTGTTACCACATCTGGCAACAATCTTATTCACCAGCTCTTCTTCAAATTTTGGAGCTATTGCATTAGTGTTGGCCGGTATCACCGAAGACGATGTATTCGTTACAATTTTTGTAGGTTCGGGGTTAGCAGGTGGACTGTCCTTTGGATTAGAGTTCAAAATTTTGTTTGCAGAATCTGGGGATCCAGAAGGTTTATCGGGACTTGAATCTTTAGAACTCATTCTATCTTATCTTCGACCTTTTGATCTTTTCTTGTAGTAACATACAGCCTTGAATTAAAGTTTCAGGTCTTGGAGGACAACCAGGTACATACACATCAACCGGTACAATTCCATCTA
>JBAWET010000324.1:0-2034 GCA_049591355.1 Nitrososphaeraceae archaeon | reverse complement strand
GAATAACAAAGTTTATTAAATTAATCACTTGAATCCACGACCATGCAAGAAGGGTTCGAATCCCACTCCCCTAGTCGTCAAAGGCTGATTTATCCCAGGATGAATGGTCAAATTTGATTCACAAACGGCCAAACTCGGCATCAGGGTCTTTTTTTAGGGTCAATTCTGATTGAGTGGTATCTGCAGAAGCTTTACTGCTACCAGGACTGAACCTGTTTGCTTATACTCTTTAGAGTTATAAAACTTGTAAACAGGTCGCATATTTCAAGAAATAGTGAAAATAATTTATTGAGAATTGGATAAACTTTCTTCTCGTACGATAGCTTTAATAGTCATATTTATGATGCAACTCCAATGAATAGTGATGTCGCAAAGGCTTATCTTATCTCCTTTGTGGTGCTTTCAATTGCAATAGGAATGGGTATGACTTTAATCCGAACAGGCTATGCATCCTCTACACATATGACGCTGCATAACTTGGCTGACAATGCCTCCCAGCTTACCATAGCACTAGCGGACTCTACCTGTACGGCTCAGGTAAATTCCAATTGCGAGGCTGGTGCTGAATACGTGTGGTATACTATAGACGTTTATACACCCCCAAAGGCTGAACAAACACCTAACTGTGTTATCGAAAAACAGCTTCCTATTTGCACATATCCGCATGTCATTCAAAAATTAGGTGTATACGGTCACTGTGATGTGTATGTAATAGGTTCTAAAGGAAAATATGATGTTAGCCATCACTGTACACCTGCTGATGCCGCGGCAGGCTTGAAACCCCCACAAAACCAAACAAACGCGTCAGGCTTGAAACCCCCACAAAACCAAACAAAGTAGGTCCCGACACCCTTTTTCCTTAGACGGAATATTTTCAGACCTGGGTAGATAGATTAAATTTGTACTTGTGGGTCTACATTTCGGGTCAATTTTGTCACGGTTTCCACCGAATCCGGACCAACGATATATTGTTTGACGTTGTTGGTCGATTAACTATTTTGAGTGGGTCTAAAAATCGTGTCATTGTAGAGTCTCGAGGATTGATTTGCAGTCACAGTCACATACTCCGTTACTATTATGCCCTTCATGCATTTATGACAGGAACCGTTTAAGTGACAGCGACTATGGCTTAAACCTACTCAGGATACAAAATCAATGACGATGACTCTAGTAGTTGGAACCCTAACAAGTATGTAGAATCAATGTCGTGCGCGACTTAGGATTTAGAGAAATTAAAATGGAGAGAAGCTAACTAACTGTTTGCGTTTGCCCCCGCTGCTATCAATCACTTCCATTCCCATACTGTGGCTGACGTATTTCCTGACTCATCTGTTTCATATTCAAATACTCCTACCAAGTTGTTAAGGAAAGCTAGTTTTCCAGTCGAAGATGTTTCAAAAAACAACGAGCCTGTTAATCTTATTTTTCCTGGACTAGTAAATCGTCCTATGCCTTGTCCAGTCCAGATTGCCATTTCCTGTCCATCTTTACTCATCAATACTCCTTTACCTTCACCATATATCGCTCCACCAGGTCTCGGAGAAGCCCAATATGTTACGGTAGCTGTTGTCTCTACACCTCTATAGTTCCCTGTCGCTGAAAAAGAAGTTTCCATCTTTGGTGCTCCCCCTTCAACATCCAATACTCTTTGACTTGTTATCTTGCCTTTCTCTTCACTTATTTGATCTCCTAACATGTAATAATCAGAAATTATTAGGACATTTAACTCTTAAGAGATTCTATAAATTAGAACAATCTTCATCGATTCCTAGGGCCATCTTTTAATGTCTATCTTCGCTCATTGTTTCGTTTTTCAATTTCACAACCTGCCAGATATTAAAGTAGGAAAAAAGAGATTTTGTTGAAGTTCAAATATGTTTGACAAACCACCAGACGGGTCACTAAAATCTAAATCATTCAGCACTCTGGGTGTTACAATCTAGGACATCTTGTATTAGCTTTATGAAAGGACTATGTCCGTAGAAAATACGAAAAGAGCATTTGGAGATATGGGCTCGCAATGTGAAAATAAGG
>JBAWET010000323.1:0-1883 GCA_049591355.1 Nitrososphaeraceae archaeon | reverse complement strand
GATAATATGCGATTATTCCTTGATGTTCGGAAGTAATTTTTGATAATGTTTTGCAGCAGTTTAATGCCTTATTCCATATGATAACCATTCCTTTCTTCCTTGAATTTTACGTTAGAAATATAATGATTTCCTTCTTTTATTGTTATTACTTGAGCATATTTTTTGATTTTCATGGGATGTCTTTGTCCTAAGCAATAGTTATTTTATAACATAGAGGTCTTTGAACACATTCTCAATTATAAGTTATTTCCAATTGTTACGAGAGACTTGATCCTTGACTCACTAACTTGGTAAATCTGCTACTTCAGTCTTAAGGTTGTTACAATCCGTAATAAATAATTCCTAATATGTTTGAAATACTTTACTTAATTGAAATTCGAATGTTGTTATTGTTATGTGTAAGCCTGCTATGTTTAGTCCACGACGGATTTAAAGTACTTTTAAGGCGAAATAATAACTGTTTCACAATCTTCGGATGCAGTATCATTATCAGATATGTTAATGAACGCAGTATCATTACCTGTTCCACATGTAAGTGTATCAGCAGCTAAATCTTTGATCGACATGGAACTGTTGGCAAAGCTACCAATTACCAAATCATTACCATCATCGCCATTAACTTGATCATTTCCCGCGCCACCTTGAACGGTGTCGTTGCCAGAATTACCATTAATAATGTCATCAGCTATGTCACCTTGCACAAAGTCATTGCCACTGCCAGCTTCTATCGTATCGTTACCACCGCTCCCGAATAATCTGTCTCCTCCGCCTTTGCCAAAAATTTTGTCATTGCCCATACTCCCATAGAGAACATTGTCGTGATCATTTCCCTCTATGTCAACTGCACTTACATTCTTCAGTGGGACAACAAAGCTAACAAGAACTAGCGGCAAACACACAGCCAAACACAGTAATAACCTGACTCTTCGTACTAAATTCAGACCCATTGATGCTTTATAAATTATGAAACTAAATTATGAATTATCGAGAAATACTAACTAGGATAATAATAGAATATATAGAAATATCACTAGCGATATCTTAGGCAAGTTGCCTTGCCGTGATATTTATTTACCAGTAAAAGTTGAGACAATTTTGGATCTTTGTTTTTCAACTAGAAGTCACATAGGTGTTAATACTACATCTCAGAAAAGGAAGCTCAAGTAAACGGTAGATTCTAAAAAAGAAACAAAACAAGGGTGAGTCTTCTATGAATTTAATGATTAGATAAATAGAAATATGATGAAAAAATCTGTTTAATTTAATCCGAGCTCTTTTTAAGCAGCTGACCTTCTATGAAGATGACCTTCAAAATATAAAAAATGGCTTTACCAATATGCACTTTCACTTACGGGAGAATAATCTTGTTTGTCCAATGAGGCATATTTCATAATTCCTTCTAAATCTTTAAAGATGCCTTCAGGAGCAAACAATGACGGGGCTCTTGTGGTTGGAAGTTCCGCGCAGCAGCTTTCTTCAAATTTCTTAAGATGAAGCACAACATATTCAATATGGTTATTTATTAGAATTTCAATTGCTTGCTTAGACTCTTCTTTGTCGTCAATTAACAAAATAGGTTTACGCTTCAATAGCACTTTTATTAATATGGTTTTATTTAAATTAATATAGTGATACTATGTGTCATTTTGAACAAATATCGGATCGACACTGGTTTGACAAAACGTTAAGATGTTCCTTTTAATGTAAATAAAGCATGAAAGCAGTTTGGAATAATACAGTCATAGCCGAAAGTGACTCAACTATAGTAATTGAAGGGAATCACTACTTTCCTCCTGAATCAATCAAAAAGGAATTCTTTGACGAAAGCAGTACGAACACGAGATGTGGTTGGAAAGGAACTGCAAGCTACTATTCCATCAAAA
>JBAWET010000322.1:0-2382 GCA_049591355.1 Nitrososphaeraceae archaeon | reverse complement strand
GTCTAGAATCCTAGCATGCGAACACGGTTGCGAAGTGATCATCCGACCTATATATGATCCCTAGGCCAGATTACAATTTGCATGCGCTTAAATCTGCTTGATGAATCTTATAATCTGCACATTTTTCTGTGACTGTCATCATGAAAGTGTTTCTCACAAAAATCGGTATTGCATTCATAGCAATGCCAACTTGACAATGTATAACAGACTACACACTTACGCGTGGGATTGTTGTAATCAAAATCCTTCCTTAGTCGGGTACTTCTAGATTGTTTCTGTTCTGTTCTCATCTAGTGTCATCTAGCTTGCGATTAAGATAAGAAAAATCTATATCCCAATAATCAATACACTTTCTGGTGTAAGCAGGACCATTACAATCTCGGATCATACTTAACTTATATAAGTCTTGACCAGCCTAATTAAATCAGAATGATTTAATTTATTCTTTTCATGACTATTGACAGAGTCGAGCTATGAGGTCGGATGTGAAAACAATTGTTGAAGTAACAGTCATAGGGAAGGACAGAAAAGGTGTTGTAGCTGATATTACTAATTTCATATTCAAAAATAATGGTAACATAGAACAAGTTAATCAAAATGTTGTAAGGGAATTGTTTGGAATGCAACTTGAAGCTTCATTCAATCATGTAAACAAAGAAGATCTTTCTTCTGGACTCCGACAATTGGCGCAGAAACTGAATATGGAAGTAAAAGTTCATTTTCAAGAACCGGATCGCTCTAGAAACGTAGCAATACTGGTAAGTAAAGAACCTCATTGTTTAACTAAATTACTGGAGGCAAAAAGTAAAACAGAGATAGATGCAAATATTGCTGTAATAATTGGCAGCGAGAAAACTTTGGAGTATATGGCTAAAGAATTCAGTGTGCCTTTCTATCATGTCGACCACACTGACCATACGATGGCCGAATTAGAAATCTTAAAAATAATTGAATTACATAATATAGATTTGATCTTGCTTGGTAGGTATATGAGAATTCTGACGCCAAACTTTGTGTGGAGATATCGAAACAGGATAATCAATATTCACCCCTCTCTCTTGCCAGCATTTCCCGGTGCCTACGCGTATGTCCAAGCATACGAACGGGGTGCAAAAATAGTTGGTTGCACCGCACATTTTGTGACAGAAGATCTAGACCAGGGACCAATTATTTGTCAGAAGGCATTTCAGGTATCCCCAAATGATAATGTTGACACAATTCGTGAGAGAGGACAAAGTTTGGAAGCAATAACATTACTCGAAGCGGTAAAGTTATACTTGGAGGGTCGACTTGAAGTCAATTGGGGACGAGTATATCTAAAAGATCCGAAATAGAAGAAACGAAAGTAATGGCTGCATAAATATTTCGATGGAAATCGATATAACTAGAGATCGTTTGAACTAATGAATCAGATGCTGTTGATAGTTTATAACCCAATTTATGTATTGAACTCTTGTCGAAAATGAAGATTTTTGAGATGAGTGATCCAGATATAAGATCATTTCGAGATAAAGTTGAACAAGTTCTAATTCCAGTCGGTTCACTGGAACAGCATGGAGAACATTTGCCTGTTTCTACGGACTCTATCATTGTGGAATATATCGCAAATATGATATCAAAGAAAATCCCATCTTTAGTACTTCCTGCAATTGTCTACGGAGTATCATATGAACATAAACCACTGTTTAACATATCCATAAGCAACTCTGCATTGTCAGACATTTTGAGCGAAGTATGTATTTCCTTAATTGAAAATGGTCTCAATAATGTAATCATTCTCAATGGTCATCATGGAAACGCGGGACTATTACAGTACATACCTCAAATAGTTGAACGGATTAAATTTCAGGATTCAAATATAAACTCTATAAATTATTGGCAATTACTAGGTAGGGATTTTGATCATGCAGGATTCGTTGAAACCTCTCTTGTGCTGGCAATAAGACCGGAACTAGTCAACATGAAAAAGGCAAAAAAAGGAGCAGAAGATCACACACTATTACGGGAAGTAACTTCATCCTATCTAAATAGACCATCTTCGTTTACCAAAATTACTAAGAATGGTGTATGGGGCGACCCCTCATATGCATCACCGAATGAGGGGAAAAAATTGTTGAACCATGTAATAAATAACCTTCTAACGGTTATACGTCAATTTAATGACCTTTCTAAAAGATCATGACTTGATCCAGATTGTCACTATGGTCATGTCAAAAATAATTCTCGTAATTTGTAGAAATTAAGAAAACGAAATTGCGACTCTGAATATGACGATGTTGTCTAATTCATCAAACTAATAATAGAAGTGGCATGAGTCGAAATTAACTTTAATATAGACCTTCATAAACCAATATTCTTGGTAGAGTAGTAATTGTCTGTTGA
>JBAWET010000321.1:0-7288 GCA_049591355.1 Nitrososphaeraceae archaeon | reverse complement strand
GTCCGATACATTCCATAACGAAGATCAATATTGGAAATCACGAAGTGACGAGTACCTCACTCTTGGATTCCTATCTGAATAATTTTGGACTCTCAAGTCAGTATTATTCCTATGCCATCGGAAACATACATGTACTTACAATGGCCACAGAGGATGCATTTGATGTAGGTTCGCAGCAATACAACTTTGTAGTCAATGATCTTGAGGCAGCGTCCGCAAATTCCAATATTAGGTGGATAATTGTAAACTTGCATTCACCTCTCTACGCACCACCTAATACTTGTGGAGACTCTGCTTGCTCAGGCGACAAAAACTTAAGGGATGTATATCATCCTTTGTTCGACAGGTATGGGGTGGATCTTGTCCTAGAGGGGCATGTCCATAATTATCAGCGGAGTTATCCAATCTGGTATAATTCGCAAGACTCATCTTCGCCTCTAGTAACGAA
Organism: Nitrososphaeraceae archaeon; assembly: GCA_049591355.1. Lineage (GTDB taxonomy): Archaea > Thermoproteota > Nitrososphaeria > Nitrososphaerales > Nitrososphaeraceae > TA-21. The sequence continues at coordinate 6,840 of JBAWET010000321.1, read as the reverse complement.
TTGTGACAGAAATCTATACAACAATCCTATCGGCCAGATCTATGCAATAGTTGGAACTGGAGGAGTAAATTTGCACGGATTGTCTGGAAAGGCTTCATTTACAACCAGCCAACAGGATTCAAAATTCGGGACGCTTAATATGCACTTCACCGATACTAAACTAGACACGAAATTTGTTGACAACGATGGGTCCATTGGAGACCAATTTAGTATATCGAAGACTCTGAAGAAAACCATAACAGAAGGTATGCAAGTCCCGAATCAGCATTGCGCTAGTTCGCAGACGTCCAACACTAAAATCCAAAGCAAATCGGACTCTTCAGGCTCTTCAAAAGATCAAACATCTGCACCATCAAAAGATCAAACATCTACCAAGTCCAAGATAAATAAAATAATACCTGATATACAAAAAGAGATTAAACAGAGGACCGACAAAAAATTAGAAGAAGTAAAAAATAGGATCGAACAAAAACGCCAAGAAATTCAGCAACGCCTTGACACGTTAAAAAAAGACTTGCAACAGGAGAAAAATACTAAATCTTCAAAGAAATAAACAATCAAACAGACAACTGATTAGAAGTTTGAAGACAATTAATTAAAGAATGAATTATGGAACAAAAAGAACATGAGAATCTCAAATGTATCTTATGGGAATCCAAAGCATTCATTCAAAACATACATTACTTTAGAGATGAAGCCTTAGAGTATACCAATCCGCCCATTGAAAAAGTGGTAGTATTTGATGAGGCTCAAAGGGCCTGGAATCAACAACAAACAGCTTCATTCATGCAAACAAAAAGAGGAGTAGATAATTTTACTCAATCTGAACCTGAATTTTTGATCGGTGTGATGGATAGGCATAAGGATTGGTGCGTAATTATCTGTTTGATTGGTGGTGGCTAGGAAATTAACAGAGGAGAAGCTGGATTATTTTAAAAATAGTCACAAAAAAAACTGCAGAGCGTAAGATTGCCACTTACGCCTCACAACCTATACCATCTCCATCCCTATCAAAACCTTGCGGGTCAGGTGACAAAACTGTAAAAAGCCTTTTTGCGGAATATCAGGGCAATTTAAGTCCGGTGGTGCGGATGGTATACAGAAATCCGGATATGACGAGTCACAGTCGCCTGTTGTCGCTGGAAGATTTAACTTCGTCGTTGAAAGATTTAAACTTGGTCGTGTAACGCCTTATCTTACCAAATTTTTTATCTATCGCATCCAAGATATATGTAAAGTAAATGATATGTCAAAAACCGTCTTTCTAAAAAAATCTATCAATCGAAGGGTAATTCTGACACGATGGCAGTAGTAATACTGAAAGAGTTAAGGAAGACTTTGAAACTGAAGAAGGGAGATACACTTCAGGCGAGGGTTGACGATAAAAATGGCCTTTTAATTTACAAAAGGACATAATAAACTGGTATTCTCACCTTTCTAAGATTACAATTAAGTTATATTGAGATATGCATTCTCTTTGTAATGTTGGTATGGCCAGATGATACGATCTCACAGCTTCCCGGTGAAAATACATCAATGTGGAAACATATAGAAAAAATGGTCGTATCGTCAATACTACTGTTTGGTTTATAGATTTCAGAGGCAGGATTTATTTTAGAACTGACCCCAATTCAGGGAAGGTCAGGCGCATAAAAAATAATCCCAATGTAAGAATTGCACCCTCTGATATTCGCGGTCATGTAAAGGGGACGCCGATTGAGGGGGTAGCAAATATCCAAAATGATACGGAATATGAAACAATCAATTCGATGTTAAACAAAAAATATGGGTTTATGGGAGTTCTTGTTAGACTAATGTATAAGCTTCGTAACATTAAGCCAATGATCATGTCTGTTCAATTGCTTGATCCTACGAATAAAAGAGATCAATAGCGACGAGTTATGTCGGTCTGGTAAATTTCTCTATAATCAGTTTGTGCTGCGGATACATTTTTGCAAGTATATCTCTGTCCCCTAGCTTCCAATCATGACAATTAAATCCTGGGGATACAGTGCAACCAACCAAAGCATAAGAATTGGGGTCCTTAACGGATGCCGCAAACCAAGACCCTGACTTTACGATTGCCTGAAATGTTTCTCCATTTTCAATATTTGTCCCTAATATGACTTCTTTTAATGTTCCATCTGCTTCTATTATGTGTAGTTTCATACTACTTCCGGTATAGAAATGCCATATCTCGTCTGATTTCATTTCGTGGAATGATGAAAACTGTTCTCCTACTAGTAAATAGTAAATAGCAGTACAGACATGCCTGGGTCCATCGTATTCTGGTAAGTTTAAAATTGTATCAGACCTGTATGTTTCCACAAAATAACCGCCTTCTGGGTGTCTTTCAAGACTGAGTTTACTGATCCAATATCCTACAACATTGTTCAAGGCAGAGAATAAATACATTGAAACTAATCTATTTAAAGAATGAACTCAAGAAAGGCACATGATTATTAAGACCTTTTCTGATGGTGAGAAAAGAATTAGCAGTACTTGTAAAAGTGGACACTTGGAAACGGCGAGGCAATCCCAATGCTGTTGGACATCCGGAATGATTTGAATGCAAAAAGTTGAAATCATGCAAATGGTAACCGGCAACTTACATTCGATCAAGAAGAGCAGTAGATAGATATATAGAATTATTGCCTCATGACTAAACACTAGATAAAATCAAAATCTCATGTTGAATCCAATTAAATGGGATTTTTTTGAACTGATATCCGGAGGAGAGCATTTTGGTGCTTTATTTCTAAGATGCCTTAAATATTATAGTGGATAGCTTCAATATTGTTGCGCTATACTGTAATACCAACCTACTTTCATCTGTTCGATAATATTCGGGAGACTACCATCTTTGTTACTATTTTTATGATAACAATATCCATGTTCTTCATGAGTCCGATAAAGGGACTCATTGTTAATTAATTTTTTCTGTCTCCCATACAAGAAGCTTCTACTGACGGAACTTTTATCCGTCTGCGTGTATTCAAATACTTTTCATGCGAAGTAATGTGAATAGACTCAATATACGTTCTAATGCTAAAATCAGCTGTTTAGAATTCCAGAATCGGGCACACAATAGCAATATTTTTGGTGGGTCGGAGGGGCTGGAATGTGATACGAAGCCTTTGGTTTAACTTGGGAGTGATATATGGGCTTTACCTTTGAGGCGTCTGGAAGGTGGATCAATATTTGGGCTTCAACATCAATTTTAAGAAAAGTTGCCGATTATGGAAATCTCTCCATTTTCTATCCTATAGTCATAGGATATCCGATACCAGGAGAATTTGTAGTTACTTCTCTAAGTATAGCAAAACTATTCAGTTTTTAACACTAAATCTATAGATAGAAATGAAATCAAATAGTCACTAGAGATAGGTAGTTTGCCAACACTTGCACATATCATGGACACTTTGTCCGACGATAAATCATTAGCATTATTCAATACTATTGCACTAAATGGTGGAAATAGCACTTTATTGATCAGTAAATTGAGTCTCACACGTAAGCAGTATTACTCTAAAATATCTAGAATGATAAAGAATGGATTAATTAAGAGATCTAATGGCAGATTATCGCTTACTGCATTTGGTAAAATAATCTATCAGGCTCATCTCACCATGGGTCAAGCGATTGAATTTTATTGGAAACTCAAAGCAGTGGATTCTCTTGAAATTACAGACATGCCTGCGGAACGTTACGATGAGATAGTACAGCATATCATCGGTTATGGGGACATGGCAAAGTTCATTACCAAAAGCATAAAGCAAGAAGAATATGCAGCTGCTGTCATGTAATATCGATACCAATAATATCTATCTCAATTTTTAAAGACTCCATCTCTTTTTCTTTCAGAAAATAATATCAGTTTGCCATTACTGAAAAATTAGGTAGTTATAGATCGGAAAAGTCAGTTTTGGGGGATAATATTATATCGAATAGGACAAATTCTACCAATATTAGACAAGTGAGATTGTATGGTACAAGGGATGCATGACTAAATATACCGTCACTGTCACATGCATAGACATTTACACTATTGCTCCGCCGTTAGCATTTGACCTTTTCGCGGAAGTGAACATTCCCACTGTCACTAACATAGATGTATCCTTTTGAGTCGATTGCAATATCGTGTGGAATCAGAAACTGGTTATCCCCGCAACCCAGAGATCCCCATTTCATTACGAATTGACCATCAGGGGCAAATTTCTGAATCCTTACATTTCTAGTGTCAACTACATATACGTAACCTTTCGAGTCGACTACTATCCCATGATTTTCAATGAACTGGCCGTCTGCGGAGCCTTTTGATCCCCATTTCGTTATAAAGTTACCATCGCTGTCAAATTTTTCAATGCGCGAATTATTTCTTCCATCAGTAACATATACCATGTCTTTCGAATCAACAGTTACATCATGTAAGTGAACAAATTGACCATTCCCAGATCCGAAAGAGCCCCACATCGTAATGAATTTACCATCGTTATCGAATTTCTGAACCACAGGGTTCTGCTGATCGCTAACGTAAACGTCCCCTTTCGAATTGACCGCTACTCCCCATGCCTTATTAAATTCACTTTTTCCCTTTCCCTTCGTTCCCCACATCGTAATGAATTTGCCGTTACTGTCAAATTTCTGGATGTAATGATTTCCATAATCTGCGACAAAGACGTTACCATTGGCGTCCACAGCTATACTCTCAGGCTCCAAAAATTTACCGGGTCCGGTTCCCAAGGAACCCCACTTCGTGATAAAAGTGCCATTGCTGTCGAATTTCTGAATATCACATCTTTCAGCATCACTTACATACACGTTACCCTTCAAATCAGTTCCAATACCATGCGCATGCAGGAATTGACCGTCTCCTGTTCCCTTTGTACCCCAAACTCCAACTAGTGTTCCATTGCTGTCAAATTTCTTCACGGCATGAAATCCTGGAAGACTATTAGCCTCACTTATCCCTCGGGAAGTAGAATTTACGGTCTTTGCGATGTATATAGGAGAGCATACACTGTCTTGTTCTTCCGAGGTTTGCGATGTAGCGATATCAAAGTGGACCGATGAAGCGCAATACAACGACAAGGATAGGCTTAGAAATAATAGTACTTTATAGCTGGATTTCATGCACATTGCTTTTAACAGAAAGGTGATATTAGTTTTCTCCTGTTTTTAATTTGATATCGTAGAATAGAGAGCGGTGTATCATAATCATAGTATGCTGAGGTTTTTATTATTGTTTCAAGATTTATCCAGATCTCTGGAGAAACAAGATAAGTGATGAGATTTCTCATGGGTTTATCTCCCTAATGCTGAGATTCATAAAATCCCATGTCAAATTGTCTGATCTGAAAGTAGCTATAGGACCTGCGTTAGTGACCACATAGTCTTTATCTCTGCCGCATGGTGCACTGTTAAACTCATTGTCATCAGACTTGGAGTACCATCCACCATCGTCGACCAAGTCAGTCACTTTTATCCAGTAATTTGTATTAGTGTTATCTATGTATGATTCCAACTTCACTGCTGTGTCATTATTGATATTGTACATTATGACTTTCCACCCTATCCAGCGTCCAACCAGGGGACTAGTTACCTTTTCTGGTCCCTTTTCATCAGTGTATCCGCCAGTGAACCAAAGCTCTTTTTTCCACCCGACGGAGCCTCCTACATAAATCCCTCCGATATATGCGGTGGCTTCGCAAGGTACCTGTGTATTGTGTCTTCCACCTCTGGCATACCAACTCAGGTCTTCATCCTTGACGGTTGAGTTATGGTCAGGAAGTACATCAATAATTTTTGCATAACCTGTGATCTCTACATTCTTCCATTGAGGTAATCCAGGTAGAGTGTTTACATTCATTCTGACGGCTGGACCTGATATCCTCCATCCCCCATCACTCTGTCGAGTAATATTCTGGTTAAAAGTGAGCGAAAAAGCGTTATCGCCAAGAGGCTTACTCATATTCATGAACCATTCTCTTCCTCCTTCTTTTGTGGGATAGATTTCCTTGATTCCAAACTTATCTAGTCCAGATAGTTTAGCGGCAGCTGCTTCTTGATCTATATAGATAGAATATGATTGTTCTATAGCAGAATTTGAAAAGATCAAGACTAATACAGATAAGGAAATTATTAAAAGTAGTTTAGTATACACAGTAAGTATAATGGTATTAAATTGTCGATATTTATTTGATAACATGTATTTTTAACAACCTGATTGATATTCAGAATTAACCATTTCGAATTGTAGTCATCTCATTGATTCGGTCAATATATCCAGAAGGAAATAGAACGTTGGAACGTTTATTCGATAGTAAAAGTCAGAAAGGAACAATTTTGAATATTTTCCCCTGCCCAATTGAGACTATGTATAGATATCCATCCGTCTGGTCCAATTTCAAAGTCGGTTATTCCACCAATCCCTCCCCAAAGTTGTCAGAAAAATGAACCTCAATCTCCTCTTCCTGTGCATCTACTTTCGTAAAATATTCTATCTGTAACAAACTGCTAGATGAAACCATAATGATTAGAGCCAGAATAAACTCGCCTTTCGTGATACTCACTAATACCGTTCATTTTGTTAGAGATAATAAAGATTATTAAAAAAGACCAGACCAGTTATTTAATTTACTCGAGCTGAAGGGTGGTACTATGACTCATGACTAATTCATACCTTTTTTGTTTTTGGTTTTTTTATTGACCGATACAAATTTCCTGACATTGAAACCGACCAGTTATCATCTAGTTTTTCTTCTTCGTCCTGATGGCCGAGTACTCGACTTCATGATCATTACCATAATTAGGTTCCAAATTCAAATTTGGTTTTTTTAG
>JBAWET010000320.1:0-1784 GCA_049591355.1 Nitrososphaeraceae archaeon | reverse complement strand
GCTAAGGATGAGGACAAATTCTACTAAAAGTTCAATATCATGGTTTCTAAGATAGGGTAACGATTATATAATTATACATTTAAAGCAATGGCGTGAAAGATGCGAAATTACTCAAAATATTGATGGAGCAGAAGGCTTTGGTCAAGTTACTGAAGACCATTGGCGCTGGAAAGGGATATTCTACGAGAGACTTATTGACCAAATTGGGAGCGTATGGATATGGACACAAATTACTCCTACAGGCTGACAAACTTGGGCTGGTGGACAGAAAGACTGTCAAAAACAAGGTCTTTAATAGTCTAACCGGTGACGGGAAGAAGATAATAGCGCTTGCAAAGGAAATAGGTGTCTGAGGTTACCAAACAAGTACTTTGATAATCGGACGAATCAATAAAAGACGTTGTCTTGGTGTGATGAGGATTTGTGAACGGTAGTTAGGCACCAACTAAGTTTTAAGGATTCTGGTGATTCGTGATAATATTCCACATTGAAGGATATGAGATCAGAAGCTACACGTACAGGAGTTCATTAAGACAAACATTTGATACAGTTTCAATCCCTCAAAGGTCGAAGAATGACGATCGTTTTGAGTAGGCGGAAACAGTATGTCTAACTGCTTTCTATTTCTGCCACGAAGTCATCTTCTTCCTATATCTTTCATACTAGGACGTACTATATCAATGATTGGCAACGTTAATATACATTGGTAATTGCACGTCCAAAACAATGTGCTTCATCACTCTTCATGAAATGAATCTGGGCAATAAAGGCAACATATCCCACATCAAATGCGTAGAAAAAGTTGATTTTGTCCCCAGAGTGTCTCTACAGACTCATTGCATAAAAGATGCCCAAAATAACCGTCTTCCCTTAATTCAGAGAGAAACATTCTTACTTCTTCGCATGTTATAAAAACGCATACAACAAGAGCAAGTTTTTTGAGCCCCTGAATGTAGATTTAATTTATACTTCAGGAGGTTTATTATAACTGAGTAGGTCTTAACCTTAGACACCTATGTATGTCTAAACTCCTTCTGTCAACTAGCATCTGTGTGGAATTCACTAAACTGATTGGAACTATGTAAGTTGCCAAAGTAAGTCTATCGCCATTGCTATAATCAGCAATCCAGAACTAAACTCGTTTTGATTCAAAATAGGGGATTATGTAATGCATGTACTTCTTCGTTTGAAATTATCCCTCCATCAGATCTGCAATATTGTATTCCGCGGGAACAACCAAAGACCAGTGACTTTATCTCGAGGACCTATGAATGTGATGAGAACCATCATAGAAATCCTGTTTACTGGGAAAGGAAAGATTATGCTACCTCATTTGATTCATGGCAATCTACCAGACATTATGAAGACCTTCAAGCGAGAATAAAAAGGGAAGATTGCGATCTAGCACGATATTACCGTATTGGTACTCCCGTCAAATAGTTGTTCACGCGATTCGAACGTGACTATACATTTAGAAGGATTGTTGCGAGCACGTCATTGGGTAGTTGTACGGCCCGCAACGGGTGGAATCGGTACTCGCGTCATAACAATAGGCTGGTTATATCTCAAGTTAGTTTCTTTTTGTTGTCTCTCGCGTAACATTAACTGACCAGTGTGAGATAAAGGCCCTTCCACAAAAAGGAATACAAAATACATATTTGTTCCTGTCTAATCGTTTCCATTTTTTGTTGAACATTTTAAATTTGAATAGATTAAATCAAGCAAATGTAGGAGGTAGATGAGTACTGATGATAGAAAGGAAACTAGCAATGAATAGCCTTGAT
>JBAWET010000319.1:0-2096 GCA_049591355.1 Nitrososphaeraceae archaeon | reverse complement strand
CGGAAAACTTTTGCAAATGGTATTGTGATAATGGATGTCTTTCTCAATATTTTTATCCCAACAGCACTTCCTGTATGATGCAGACTTCCAAGTAAATAGATATATTATATTATATGTCATCACACATTCCTTAGGAATAACTATGGAATTGTTCATTTTGAGACATGGAGAGGCTGGTCAAAGGTTATCGTCAAATCCGAGCGATCGTCAACGTTCGTTGACAGCTACCGGTAAGGCGGAAGTCACGGAAGTGGCGAAGGCCTTAAAGAAGTTTGGAACTAAATTTGATTTAATCGCTTCAAGTCCACTAAAAAGGGCGTATGAAACTGCTGCTATTGTCGCAAATGTATTCAAGATGTCCAATAAACTTCAAACTTGGAGTGAATTAGCCCCTGAAGGCGTAAGGTCAGAACTGTACCGTAAAATATGTCGACTTAGACAGGAATACTCTATTCTGCTTGTTGGACATGAACCTCAGCTGAGTGAGATAGTTAATGATATAATTCATACGGGTAGAACAAAATCGGCCAAAATAGTACTAAGAAAAGCTGGGTTAGTAAGAATAAGGGTGATTGCATCCAATCCCGTTCTTTATGGTGAATTACGGTGGTTATTAACACCAAAAGTATTGACTAGCAAATAATAAGTTCAAGACATAAGAATTCATTAGATCACTATACTTCACATTGGCAAAGAATATGAGCGTATTCTAACCTTGGGTTGACATGTGTTTTCTGAATAGTAAGAGTCATGGTTTAAGAGAAGTGGATTGGGACGGTGAAAAACAGGTATTGTATAATAATAGCATATTGGCTCTCCGTGAGTTGTTGACATTAAGAGAAGAAGGCGGAAGAGGAGGTAGAATAACAAAATCATCAAGCAAGATTCACATTACACGTGATGCATTGAAATATTATTTTGTGGAAATTACAGATGATACTGGTTCTCTCTACGTAATTGAAGCATATGGAGAAGACGCAATTGAACTACATGAAGAGACTATGAAGGCCGGAGAAGGACCTAGCGACTACTGCAGCTGATAGCAGGGTATTTTCACTCATTTCTCACCTGGTGTAATCTTTTATTCATTTAGGATCAGAAATTACTGTTCAAGGAACTTTCAGAATACTGTTGAGTAGTTCTTCTTTAAACCAGATCACATTTACTATTGCTATGTTAGATAAATTACTTCAACCCAATATCACTTATCTTTATCGGGAGTATTGTATGTTAACAGTTTCTTGCAAGAAGAAATCTTTTCATAAAAGTTCAGTAGGTATACTCTTTTTCTTGGAAGGATCTATATAGTTAAGTCTCCAATTATGGTAAAGTTACTTCTTAAATTAACAAGCCTACTTAACCAATTAGATAATATACTTTTTCATTGTATTGTATATAGCAGTATAAAGATTATATAGTCTGATCACTTACATTTATGCATGTCAGAAATACAATCAGAGAACATTAAACCGGAATCAAGTGTCGTAAATCCGACGGAATTATCAAAAGCAAGGACGTCTAAGAATAACAAACCAGCTCAAGCAAAACATTCGTCAGACGAGTTAAAGACTGAAGTCAGATTTAGAAAAGCAAAAAAGATATCAAAATCAATTAAACGGATCGAGTCTGAAATGTCTTACATACAATCACAAATGACAAGAATTGCAAGGGATCTAACTGGCATCGTTCGTTTGATGCAGGACAAAGGACGAAAGCAATCGAGATAACAAGTGAAAGTAGCTCATGATCAAATAATAGAAATTCTCGACCTATTATTTTTGCTCGTTAGGATACCTCGATAGAGCGCATCAGGCAGTTGCGTCCTTTATTGATTTTTCTATTTTCTCCACCATTCATGGTTCTAATAGAAGACAGCAGTTTCTGCAATTCCTTAATTCTTGATTAAATAGAATAATCTCCTCTAGTCAATTCTTTTGGACGCCACATTTTGGTCAATTCACCTTTCTTGTCATCCATTAGATCAAGCCATCTTTCGATCGATAATTTCACATATGCCAAACAGCAAGTAGGCATTGTCATTGCGTTACCCGTTAGTATTTCCACCAGATGTTCTACTTCGGGATTATGACCAACTA
>JBAWET010000318.1:0-7172 GCA_049591355.1 Nitrososphaeraceae archaeon | reverse complement strand
ATTGATTATCTTACACCAAATATCATCTTAACTTTGGCTTCCTATGAGCAGACGATTGACGAAAAAAGGTATTTTTTTATTATTACCTAGCAACGTATAGCGAGACCGAGTCTTCAAACTTTACGTTTTCATCGTGAAGTTACTATTTTTTGATTGCACTTCGTAACTTTTAGTATCTTTTGACAGGTTTTAGTATGTCACTTTAATTTTAAGGTTTCATACCATCCAAAGTTATAGATGCAATATAGAATTAGTTGCTAGCTTATGCAAGTTAATCTGTCCTAATTACGGTTATTCTCTAGATTGTATTGATTTGTAATCTAAGTAATCTAAAGCAAGCGAATGAAACAAAAAACTTATCAACATTGAATTAAAGACATATAGACTTCAAACTCTACCTCCTAATTGGTCTGTCCATTGGGTAATAAAGAGGATTTTGTCAAGATTGCACACATAAACGACATTCAACCGTTACAAATGAAAGTATTTCAATTTGATGATGAAGAGGTATGTGTTGTGAATGTTGATGGAAAATATTATGCAATTAATAATATATGCACACATGAAGGAGGTCCATTGGCTGATGGGAATCTTGAAGGATATGAAGTTGAGTGTCCTTGGCATGGTTCAAAATTTGACGTGAGGACTGGAGAGGTAACGAATCCTCCTGCAAGTGAACCAGAACCAACTTATGAAGTGAAAGTAGATGGCAATATTATATTAGTCAGAAAACGAGCTCAGACTACTCCACAGCAACGAGAACAGAAACCTCAATTTGAGCTTACATTACTAGAGAAGCAAAAAATTGAAGGCACTGATGTTATGTCGTTTAAGTTTAGCAAGACTTCGCTGCAATATAAAGCAGGACAATACGCATATTTTGATATAGGCGGAGTACACAATGATCCAAAGGGTCCAATTAGGCATTTTACAATCGCTTCGTCTCCAACTGAAGATTTTATTTTGATCAGTACAAGGATTAGAAGCTCACCGTATAAAAAAAGACTCTCATTACTGGAATCCGGTGTCAAGATTAAAGTAAGAGGACCAGAAGGAAAATTTGTTTTGCATGAAGACTACTCAAAATCAGCCATATTTCTTTCTGGAGGTATTGGTGTCACTCCATTTAGGAGCATGATAAAGTATGCTACAGACAAGCAATTACCATTAAGGATCATTATGTTTGACTCAAATAGAAATCAAGAAAACATATTATTCAAAAAAGAATTTGATGAATGTTCAAACATAAATAAGAATCTGAAAATCATCTACACGATTACAGACGAAGCACAAAATCAATCTGGCACTAATAATTGGCAAGGAGAAAAAGGAAGAATTGACAAAGCAATGTTGGCAAGATATTTTGGTGATAGCGAACAAAACAGCGCAGTATTTTATATTTGTGGACCACCAGCAATGATAAAAGCGATGCAAGAATTGCTACAAGATCTTGAGATATCTAGTGACCAAATAATGGTGGAAGAGTTTACGGGGTATTAGCCTGACAAATGAAAATCAATATAACAAACGAGTATAGGCCGTGTAATCTATGTGGCCAAGGTTCTTACATTCAAGTTTGTTAATGATACTCCTAATGGTACCATCAATGTCCTTGTGTGCAAATCTTGTATGAGTAGTATTTGGAAGACTATTGAAAATGTAGAAAGTATTCCATGTGCTAAGTGTGGAAAACCCATACGAGCTGAAAGGATTCTTAAGGAATCTGAGTCTGGGTATGAATATAGATCCGTTACTCCATAACAAGAAGATCCTACAACTGGTGTAGTATTCTGTGATATGTGCTCTTCGGGAGCAATTTAGAAGGAATAGCCATATAATATTGGCGATGGTGATAATGACCTTTAGATTACAATAATATGTCAAAATACGATTAATTATTATTTATTAGGTTTTCGTCTCTCGAATGTTTCGAAACTCTGATTGATTTTTTTCTCTATCCCTAGATACGTTTTCGCACCCTTTACTAGATCACGAGCTGTGCTATCCTCAACCATGTTGTAATAGTAGTAAACACCGTCCACATATCTAGATGATAGAACTATTCTATGATTGGTCACATCTTGACCAAAAGTTTTCAACATTCTTTCTAAATATTTTGTCACAGTATCGACATGATTGGATTCTTCTTGATCTGATAGGGTGATCATCTTTTCGGGATATATAGCGTTTGCAAATTCTCGTGTTGTGTATCCCTCTTCAACTTTTTTACAATCTTTAAATAAATGAATCAATTTTTCTCTATTAGTCTTAAATTCGGGATTGCTCCATACAGATCTAATTTCTTCTATCTTTTCGAGTCTAACAGGTATTTTATCTTCTTTACCCATGATTTAGTCATAACCATAAATTATAATTTATTTATTATTAATACGTAATACGATGTCCGTGATAGTACTAGACGATCTTTTCGTAAATTCAAAGGTTGTCATTTAATAATATTGCATTAAACATTGATTTAAAGTTTGAAACACGATTATTAATTAAGCCGTCTGGATTAACAAAAAGCACTGAGTGTCCGAACAAACCTTAAATCGACAAGGACTAATTCTGCCCCAAAAACTTCAGGGCATTTTTGCCTTCCAGAGTCAAAGTTATTTTGTGAGCTCCACCTACTTTCTCAACACTAATGAAGTTCCGCTTCATCAACGGTTGTATTAGATTTTTATTCAGGGACATATAAGCTGCGAGTTCTTTGTTTTTATCGTTTTTCTCTGTCTCTACATGGATCAAGTTTTCTTTTAAAGCAAGATCTCTTAACCCCTTTTTAGTAATCGTCCCATTTCTTTGACTATCAATAATAGAAATGCATCTAACTAATTTTTGACTAGGGATTTCTATCTCATATTCTGGTAAAGGTAATATGTCCTTCATCCCTTGTGTTTGTTGGACTTTAGGAGTGGATGTATATTTTTCAGGAGTAACATAATATGGTTTGACATTGAACGTGCTCTTAAACATCATACATGCCAGCATAGAAGCTATCGCTTGAATTTTACTTCCCGCTGATACGTTTACCATTATATTATTTCCATTTTCCCTAAGGAGTACAGTTCTAAAAGCACGCAATGTATCAAAAAGATCGGTTCTATCTGCGCTTTCTTCTCTGAATTCAATTTTATTTTGAGTAAGTTTATCTTTCACGGAATGGAGAAAATGAATTCCTTCATCCTCCGACGGGTTGTTATGGACGATTAACCAAATTCTATCTGCTTTCATCTTAATTGCTGGCAAAATGATTCTATCGACTTCAAATCCGACAGGAGAAACATGAACCCTGAGGGGTGTGCTAGAAGTTATAAAACTACTCAGCTTGCTCATCTTACTAAGCAGACTAACTACATAGTAGTTATTAATAGATTGATGTTGATTTTTAGTATGTCGGTAGGCGTCAGACAACTATACAGAGGATTAGAGAAGACACAAACACATCTAGTCCAATCTACGGAAATTGCGACTGCATCCATTTGTCAACATCTTTTCAAACTTAGCTATCCATATGGTGTTAGTAGGGGAGAAAGAGATTATCTTATTGCAAATGCTGTTCACGATATCATGAGTATTGCTATCCATGGACCTATCACAGAGAATTGGCATTACAAGACAAAGCAGTCTAAAGAAATAACACAGAGAATAGTTAGGGATTCCTCAAGTATAATTGAAAATATACTGAAAGATACCAAGGAATATGCATCAAGAGAGGCAAGAAAAATTCCAGAAACATTTGATCAAGATGTACGTGATAGGTTCGAAGGCTTAGTAACTGGCGTTGCAAAAAAGTTAATGAAAAAATTTGAACAGCCCAATCGTACAATTACAGAAATCACTATAACTAATCCTCAAAAACATCACGAGGGTAGAATTGATGCAATCCTAGAATTTTCTAACGGCTATGGGCTTCTTGATTGGAAAAGCTATGACATAAAAAAAGCTAATGGCAGCGGCAAAGAGCGATGGCAACTGATTTCAAACATATTGCTCTCAAACTATCGTTACACGGGAGACGAAGATGATTGGTCCAAATTTCGCTTCGCATCAATAGTATATCATGGAGGAGCATACATGCCGCGTTTACCCATTCAAGAAAAACATATTGGGAAAATCAAGGAAGATAGGTTATTTTCTTATCGGACCCTTTGCGGAGAAAAGGTTTATGCACAGAAACCTAAATTCTGTCCGGTATGCGATACGAACGCTGAAGGATGTTCTGACTGCCGCTTCTATCGAGAGGACGCCAGAATGGCGTTCGCAGGAGAGCTTCCAGACAATTATAGAAGAATAACAGGTCAACTCTTTGGCAATAGATATAAGGTATTAGAAGAAAGGGCCGAGACTCACAGACATAAGTATGTCACAAGCACGATGATCGAGGCTTACGGTGAAAGAACTGCTATTGATGAATTACAAAAATATGGAATCATACATACAGGTTACAAATTCGTTTCTGCTGATGATACTATGGTACTGTTCAGGAAAGATGATGACGAAACCTTCCTTGAACCAAAAAAGATCCTAAGAGTAATAGGGAAAGAAGAAAATATTCCACTACTATCCTGTGTATCCGAACAAGCGACTGTTATGACGGTTGAGTATTGTGACTTAATTCTAAACTTTCGATCCAAGGCTACGGTGGAGCGAGCCAAATTGCAACTGTTCAATTTACCTCTAATCATGATAAGGGATGAGATTAATCTGACACGAAGGATGCTTGAGCCTCTACATAAATTTCATAGATTGGCTGCTGATGTTCTCATTCGAAAGGAGTGTTATGACGACTTAATATGAGCTTGCATCTTGATACAGAACAACTGAGAATTTTAAAGTGGCGTATAAACAGCAAAGGTATCGCAGCATGTATTGGACCACCTGGCTGTGGAAAGACTACTACTGGAAGCGCATTGGCTGTAAAGTTGGTGGCAGAAGGAATTACAGACAAACTCTTACTAGTTGCCTATACGAATGCCGCGGTCAACGAATTTGCTTGGGAAATTTGCAATATAATGGGTCCTACGGCTGCTCGTGAATATTGTATTCGGACCGGAAATCGCGCGGGTATAGACTGCGAACTTCCTATTGAATTCAGTATAAATGCAGAACGTATCAGAGCTAAGAAGATTGTTCTCTGTACTACGTTATCATTAAAGAGACTATCATCATACATGCGATTTGACAATATGATTATTGATGAAGCAGGAATCGAAAGATTAGAACACCTATTAGCCCCTTTTGTGCTTGGAGTAAATCAACTAAGTGCGTTTCAAACAAATGATAGAAATTGCAACTCAATCGATAACCTCATTGACCTTGCATCCAGTTGCGGCATAGTTGCTACTGTAATAGGAGATCCGAAACAATCGAGACCTATGGGATTAGAGGAATATGATCGGAGCGCGATCGAATGGGTTTTGAAATATGGCCCGAAGGACACTTTGAGGATTACTCATCGTCTTCCCGACAAACTTTCTGGACTTGTGAATGATTTTGCTAGATATGATGGATTGAGGTCATCACCAGATATAGCTTCTAGGCGGTTGATTTTGGATCAATCACCAAATCCTGTCTATCGGGATATAATTGATCCAGAGGAAGTTGTTACTTGGCTTAATATTAATGGAGAAGAAAAAGCGTTAGGACAGAGTTCATGGGCTAATGACATTGAAGCCAAAGTTTGTGCAAAAATATGCCAAGAATTAAGATATATAACAAAAAAATCTATCGCTATCGTTACTAGATTTTCTGAACAAAGGCGAATACTCACAAGATATGTTCAAAGATCTGGATTATTAAACATAAAAGTTAGTACTACAACTGGCGCATTAGGAACTCAAGCAGATATTGTCCTATTTTCTTTAGTAAGAAGTAATCCTGAAAGAATTGTAGGACAAGCAGGCACTCTTCAAGACCTCAACGTTGCCATATCGAGAGCTAAAGAGAAGCTAATTATTGTAGGTAATTTTGACATGATGTTAAATGGGTGGTCCAGATTACCTAGCAATTCAAGATATGGATATAAGAGTCCATCAAGGAGGTTAGCGCAATTAATTGATTCTAAATATGGTAAATTAATAGATCCACCTTCAGTTCTATGTGAGTGATGGATCAGAGAACAAACAACAATAATTATCCCTATATGTCATTCTCTCTAGATCGTTTGAATATGATTATTGTAATTACGCGGGGGGTCGCATTTAGTGTCAAATCAACTCGTCATTTCGCCTCGCCAATATTAATTCCTAAACTTTCGAATACAGGTCAGCAAATATTTCGAGACCCATAGAACCAAATTATGTACAGTTTTACCTAAACGGATTAATCAAACTATTAATTTAATTTCGCGACTTAACAAAAAAGAATTTATGAATGTAAAACATAAGTGAGATCATGAGTACAAAGGTAAAGGCAATTCCAGAAGGTTATCACTCAATATATGGTGTTTAAAACGCTGACTATTGTTATTTCTCAACAGTCTTTGGTGAATGCCAACACCTGATTGAAGTTTGAAGCAACGGATAAGCACATCGAATTAACATGTCTTCGGCAAGATAAAACAACTGATTGGTTGTTAAAAATTGTCAGAATATCTTGTAATCGTATAATTGAGATATCCGTTGGACATGGGTTTACTCTGCTACTTCCCGTCGCTCCTTTTCTATAAGCATATCCGTTATCAATAGATAATTTCAGCCATCTCGAAGTCATGGGGAGTCATCAAACAAGTACACTGGCGTTTGTATCACTGCTTATCTAATGTAGTCATAGCAAAGGTTACACGCTAGTATGACCGTTATTTAACTGCAAATACTAAAAGAGATCCAGTGTTTATGCTGTGCAAGTTTAAGATTAATGCCAGAGAATAAATTAAACGAGAAGTTTATTATTTTTGTCTAAATAATACCAGATCTCTTGGATAACACATCCTCCATTTCAATGCATAGACTTGCGATTGCTAAAGATATGTACATTCATGGAGTGGGGGAATCAGCGAAGCCATCTTCTATCAGTTCTATATTGGCTATTCTAAATTTCGACTATACTGCTGAAACTCTGATAAAAGCTGTACTGTTGGATAAGAATGTGCAACTGGAAAAAAATAATGGAGATTACAAGACATTCCATACGTTGATTAGCGAATTAAAACCATTCTACAATAAGGC
>JBAWET010000317.1:0-4774 GCA_049591355.1 Nitrososphaeraceae archaeon | reverse complement strand
CATATGATGATCATGATGTGATCAGTATAGCGAAATGCAGTTACCTTATGATGGTAAAGCTGTAATATCCCAATGACCTATAGGTAATTATGAATACTATTCTACAGAAAAATTAAATAGTAATTCGTTGATAAGGGATTTGATTATGAAGAAATTGCTGAAAACTTTTACATGGTTTGCAATCATCTTAAGTTTGGCAATTGGGGGGTTCTTTTTCTCATTCAGAAGCTCAACAAAACACAGCTCCAGTTTTAAGACCACCTTCTGTTGATATTAAAGCAATCATTTTGTCAGTCTCGCCACTGATTAAGGTTCCAACAAAGGTAGCAGACCAATATAGCCATAAATCTCCAACAGAACCTGATATTAAAGCAGGTGCCAAAGACCTTGCAGGATTCATTGATGCACCAGAAATAAATGAAAAAAAGAAAATATCTAATCCAACTATTCCTCCAATTGCTATCCCACTAAAACCTTTCAATCCTTTTGTATGTACAACTAATAAAATAACGACCATTAGCAGTGCTGAAGCAACAACTTCGATACCGAATATAACTAATATAGGAAAATTGTAGTTAGGAACGTTTGCACCCAAGTTGGCATACTCGCCTATTACGTACTTTACAAACACACTTCCAAGTAAAGCACCAATTATTTCTGCTCCAAAATAATTTAGAAGTTGTCTGAATGTGATGTGTTTCGTAATAAAGTAACCTATTGTTACCGCAGGATTGAAATGTGCCATTGAAATTTTACCAAATAAATAGACACCTACAGCAACACCGACAAATGGGGCAAACGCGATGAAAGGAACACCCAATACTCCACCCAGTTTAGCGTCTATAACAACTGAGCCTGTAGCAAATACTACTACTATGAAAGTGCCAATAACTTCTGCTATGAACTTTTTCTGACTAGATGTTAATTTCTTGGCTAGCCTTAAGACCTGATACAAGTTCCTTTACTCTCCGCTCGATTTCATCCCTTATCTCTCTAACTTTGTCAACCGATTTTCCCTTAGGGTCTTCTATGTTCCAATCGATTACATTATTAAGGAAAAGAGTAGGACAGGATTCCTCGTCCATGCAACCCATATTTACTATTTTGGTAGAGTTGCGCATCATGTCTTCGGTGACATCCTTTGATTTCTGATGACTGATATTAATGCCCACCTCTTTCATTGAATTTACCGCCAAGGGATTTAGCTCGGCCACCGGTTTTGTACCAGCACTAATCGCCCTATTTCCTTTTGGAGCATATTTATTGAAGAATCCTTCAGCCATCTGACTTCTGCCAGCATTTTCTGCACAAACAAAAAGTATTGTCTTTTCAGGTTCTTTCTTAAATAATTTCATTAGTCTGTTACTGCTCCAATAACCACGCTTGTTATCTTTCTTCCAGTCTTATCATCATCCATGTAAAGTTGTTCATTCAGAACCTTTACGTCTTGAAATCCTGCCTTCTTTATACTATTAATATAATTTTCTTTTGTCAGTGCTCCATCGATACAACTACACCAATTTTCTGCATTTATTGACTGCCCATGAACTTCTTTACTTGTAACGAGGTCAGATATGACCATTCTTCCTTTGCCTCCCTTCTTCAAGATGCGATAAACTTCCTTGAAGGCTTTGACTTTATTTGTAGTAAGATTGATAACACAGTTGCTTATTGCAACATTGGCTAGGTTATCTCCAATTGGAATCTTGTTTTCTATATCACCTTTTCGGAACTCCACATTTGAAAAACCATTTTCACGTGCTGCCTTGCTAGCTTTCTCCAACATATCGTCTGTAAAGTCTATGCCAATGACTTTACCACTATACTTAACCTGTTTTGATGCTAAAAATGCGTCTATTCCAGCTCCTGAACTCAAATCAACTACAGTCTCTCCTTCTTCCAATTTGGCAAAATTAAGAGGGGCACCGCAACCAAGGCCGAGAATAGATGATTGTGGTATTGTTTCTAATATTTTGTCATCATAACCGATTGCAACAGATGATTGCTTAGGTGAAGAATCTGAACTACAACATTCTGGCATACAACAAGAATAAGAATTACCGCTTAATGCAATCTTACCATATCTTTCTTTGATTTTTTCTTTTATTTCTTGTTTTGGGGACGTATCTGTACTACAACATTCATCTGAGCAACATTCGGAATTACCACTTGTTTCTTTGACTTTTTTTAACATTTGTGTCATACTATTGTTTTCATAGGAAACTATTTAAGTTGTCAAGAGGACTTATTGACACTAGGTGTCAAATTGGAAACTAAGAGACAACAGGTAAACCATTTACGCGTTTACAATGATGGATGTAATTTCGAAGGATATAACCCAGCTGACCTGATGTCAGAGACTGCAAGATTAAGAAAATTAATTACCAAGAGGGGGACTTTGGAGATGTTAATCCCTTTATGTTGTACTACAGAACCTGTCAGACATAAGCAGTTTAGAGGGCTTTTGAAAGGCTTTAGCAGCAAAACACTAGCAAGAAGATTGAAAGAATTGGAGAAGGGTGGTATACTGGAGAGGCAGGCGTACAATGAGATACCACCAAGGGTAGAATATAGACTAACGGCGAAGGGCCAAGAATTGGTAGAATCGGTAATTAATTTATTGCAATGGATGAGAAAGTGGTCTAGGTCAAAATCCTAGCTTCTCTAGCTTCCTACATGTTAGACTATTATTATTCGGGTTAGGAGTATAACATCAAAAACCGGTGGTATGATTATGGTATTGCTTCCTAGTATTGCATAAAGTCATCTGATTTATCGAAACATGAGGCCCATTATTAATGTCAAATTTGATTCACAAACGGCCAATCCCAGCCATATGTCAATAATAATTTTAATTCAATTGGAGATAACTAATTGTTGACACTCGAGATAAGACCGATAATGCAATTATAGTTTTTCCCTCTCAAAATCTTAACGACCATTTGAATAGTTACTAAATATCATGTACAAGAAAAAGTTAGAATGTAGAAAGACCACTGATTATACAAAATCAGAAAGGGATTCAAATTCACACTCTGCCATACTGTTTTAATGGACACTCTAGATAAAGAATTAGTCTCTGTTAAAACAACAGAATGGAGGGAGAATTGGAACGAATCCTCCAAACCGTTCCTATGCCTATAGATAGGTAATTTCATGGTGCCAGAATCTAAGTTTTATCGATTCCTTAACCAAATCGCTTGTATTATAAATGTTCAAACTATTTTTACTTTCCTTGGAGATTCAATTGTGCTAGACCCATTTCTAATCCTTCACTGTAAAATTATCTCCATAGAATCTCTATAGTTGGTATTGAATCCGATAGTGACCATAATGAAAGACATTGTTAAGA
This sequence comes from Nitrososphaeraceae archaeon, assembly GCA_049591355.1. Classification (GTDB taxonomy): domain Archaea; phylum Thermoproteota; class Nitrososphaeria; order Nitrososphaerales; family Nitrososphaeraceae; genus TA-21. Next base: position 1,422 of record JBAWET010000317.1, on the reverse strand, counting down.
ATTTGCCAGTCGCATCAGGGTTCTAGTTTCCCAATTAGGGTTTGACGTGGCAGTCTTAGGAGATGTAATAATATTTTATGCACCACGATAGACGTCCATATCATTTCTAAAACATTTATCACAGAAAGGAGATATTGCTTTTTATGAAGTGTGCAGACTGCAATTGTTCACCCGAAGAATGTCAATCAAGTGTTTCTTCTTTTCAATGTCCTAATTGTACATCAGAAGAATGCTGCTGTTGGTTTACCATGCAATTTGTTAATGCTTAATTTCTTAATAACCTGATCACACAGGTATTAGGTTTGTGAGCGTTAGTGCTCAGTCCAATTAAGTAGATAACTAATAAGTTACATTTAGATGATCGCTTGTTCACTTAACGACCATTACCGGGCAATGAGAATATTTGACTACTTCAGAAGCTGTACTCCCTACTAGCATTCGCGTGATTCCGGAGATTCCCCTAGTTCCTAACACAATCAAATTAGCATTATTTTTTTCCGCATATTCTACAATTGCTTTTGGAACCGAGCCTACATCCATCAGAACTTCAGTTTGTACATTTAACTTTTTAGCAAATGCTTTACGCTTTACTTCATCAACGATTTTCTGTCCATTTTCTTGTGCGAAGTAAAATGCTTGGCTGAAATTAATGTTAGGTGCAACAATATAGAGCGCAATAAGATCTGCTCCATATTTTTCTGCGAGATCAATAGCCAACTCCGCAGCTTTGGAAGAAGTTTCCGATCCGTCGACGGCCACCAAGATTTTACTGATGAGAGCGTGATCTGTATTCTTTGACACTTGTACCATGTTCCAGAAATTATTTATTATGTCTTACTACCTCTTGACCTTTTTTCTTTTCGTGCACATCTAATCCTTAAGGCTAAGATAGGTCATGGTAGCGCTGACTGTCATAATCCTAACGAAGTCGTAGTGTTAAATTCGGGATCATCAACTGAAGATATGCAATCAATATTTAATTCAAGGACACCGAGTTTGCCAATATGGATTGCGTTTTGTATTGTTTCAAGCAAGTGGAACTATTTCATTAGTTTTGACCTACACCTATCAACCTTCATAAACTCGGCTATCGTTGACGCTCTAGAAATGATTGCTTACTTTTCTTAAATTCGCCGTGGTTCAGGTATGCGAATCTGTTGGGAATCAGTATAATATTTTCATTATAATTTTTATTTAAGTATCCCAGGACTTGATCGTGTCATGATGAGGAAAATGGTCAAGCGCCTTGAGCTGTCGTTTGGCCTCAGTCACCTGAGAAGATGTCTTTAGGACTGTATTGCAAGGGATTCATGTAGCATGCGTAAGATCATTCTTTTCTGATATTGTCAAGCCAATCACTTTCCCTGTGTAAGTTCAATGATAAAAATGAGCACAAGTCATTGAAATATGATCTTTGCTTCA
>JBAWET010000316.1:0-1518 GCA_049591355.1 Nitrososphaeraceae archaeon | reverse complement strand
GTTCCATTCTTGTCAAATACCTGTATGCGATTACCATCTCTATCTATCGCATAGAGACGTGTTTCTGAAGGATTGAAGTCAATGTCATGTATTCGCATAAATTGTCCATCTCCTGTACCTCTAGAACCCCATTTCTTGACAAACACATATTTTGTAGCGTTTGGATCAAATGCACTCACAGCAGAAGAAATAACTACTGTCAAAACTAGCAAAGTCACTGTTGCTATTAGCAATCCCATCATGGGATAGGAAAATTGATTGGTGGCAAATATATTAGTATCTGATTTCATTTTCAAGTTCATTTCAACTATACGGCAACGTAGATGCAATACTTTGCAAAGTCGAAATCAACTGACTCGGACCATCTTTGTTCCCTACTAATAGCAACGTTTGTTCAATACCAGTCCCTTTCTGTCCTCCACGTAGATCTTTGAAAGTGTACTTGTCAAGCACTTCAATACCCTTCTTTGTTATCTCTGAAACGTGATTATCCAAGTCCTTTGTCGGTACCATAAAGAATGCCACCGTATCTGAAGTACCATTGGTACTGAAGGTGGATGGATTTTCACTTACTGTTATAGTACCTTGCATAACAAATTTAGGGTCATCTTTATTAACATCAGCTTCTGAATAAGTGAATTTGCCAGTCTTGTTCAAAACAAGTGGATTTGTCACAGTGTTGAAATCAAATTTCCCACTAGAATATGCCTGATCACCATTCTCATCGACTAGAGTGATAGTACGGGTGTGTCCAACATCGCCATTGAGCCAGACAATATTAGTTCCAGGACTTACAACAATATTTTCAGGAACATACGGTTGATTAATAATTCTCTGCTCTTTTGGTAAAGCAGGAGACTCATGTCCTTCGTTGGGAAGTAATATTATTATATTTTTTATACTGTCCCCAAATGCCATCATGCGATTTTGGTAGACATCTTGTGCACTGAGCCCTCCCTTACCATTTGCGGAAATATCAGTTGAGTTGCCTGACAAGTCAGTCGTGTTATTCTGAGCATGAGACACAATTAGAAGAGTAGGAGAAATAATCAATGAGAGACTCAATACTGAAGCAAACAACAAAATAATGAAATGGTTTGGCATCACCATGTATTGATTGCTAATTAAAAAAGCTTTATGGTACAAGTACCTACACGATTCTCATTTGATTTTGTGCAAATCTTCTCATTTTTATTTAAGGACTTGCAGATGATTGTTGTAGATAAATCGAACATTTTTCTTTTTTTTACTATACCGATAAAGAACAATATGAGAATAACGAGTCGTATTGTATGGATAGCAATATTAATAATGAAATTCGGGATGTGTCTCATTGCCGCCTTCCAGTACAAACTCTTCATAAAACTGGCTCAAAGATAGCAAACAGAGAATAGGCTATGGTTGCATATATCATTTTTTTAGTCTAGAATTCTATATGCTGACACAGATAGTGCAGAAAGTAAAATAGACAAACCCATAGTCGCGATAATTAGGATGATTTCAATCGTCAATGAGATT
>JBAWET010000315.1:0-2851 GCA_049591355.1 Nitrososphaeraceae archaeon | reverse complement strand
CTACGGTCATTATTATTTCTTTTTGCTTTTGAGTCATATTGTTTGCTGCCTCAATTCTTTCGTCTTCAGTCATATTCATGAACCTTTGGAAATCGGATGACACCGACGAAGGGGGCAAGGGTTCGTTTATTACAGTGTTTATGAGAAGGGGAGAAATTGTATAGATTGCAAAAGTAATCACAATAATTGCAGTCATAATTCCTATGATTATTTTTGTCCTTGTATTCACGTTAATGTATCTATCGTGGTCTCACATCAATATAAATATCACACAGTCTAAATCGTTAGAATATGTTTAGTGAAATACAATTTTTAAAACTAGTCATTACTCGTAACTTTTGATTCGAGAGTAAAGTGTGATGGTACCAAGGTATCTTTAGAATAACAAAGAAAATGCTGAGGATGTTACCTCTGAAGGGATATTTAAGTATGTCCAAAAAAAGAGAAAGTGATTGTCCATCTATCCTATGAGATAGATAATGCTCACAGTTATGGAGATTTCCTGTTGCCCTGATATTATTGGTGTTGATATTGCTCCCGCTCCAGGTTTAAGAGCTTCAGTATTGTACACGGGGATAGGCGGAGGCAGTCCTGCTTCAACGATTATTGATTTTACCCCTATCACTTTCAAACCAGTAGCTCTCGCAGCAATGTCAGCCTTTGTTTTTGCGTTATCAATAGCGTCTTTTAGCAAAGAGTTCTTCAAGTCGTCCAACCTTTTATTCGACAAACTGAAGTAAATGTTATTCACATTATTGGCTCCCGCTGATACCGCTCCATCAATCCACGCTGCTACCCTTTCTATATTACTACTTTCAATTTGAATAGAATTGCTTACAGCAAATCCTATCAGCCTGCCTTGAGTGTTGTCAGAGGAATAGTTGTAGTTTGGAGTGATGCTAAAAGTGGAAGTACTTGTTTCATTTTCTTGAACCCCTGCCGCTTTCAATGCTTCTAGTACCTTGTTCATCAGGTCAGAGTTTGATGTCAACGCTGCTTGTGCAGTATCATCAAATGTCTCTACTCCTAAAGAGACAGTAACCTTGTCAGGTTTTGTCTGGTTAGACGCGGAACCCGATACGAACAATGTATTATTTGCCATACCTGTTTGGGCACTAATATTGGCAAAGTTATGTTCTATACCAATCAGGATTACGATAGAAAGAATAGATATTGCAGCTGTTACAGCAAATTTTTCTTTGTTTCTATTACAGAAATGTCCCATGTAGTCAATTAATTTCCCATCGAAATAAGAATTTTGAGAGATTTTTCTTTTGTATGAGAAGTTTAATTGAATAGCAGCAGCAAGAAACTACGTACAGAACATGGATACAGTAGTTACGAAACTATTGAGATACTTAGGTGGACGTACTGAAACTTACTCAATGGAAATGCTATTTTTTTGTAGCTGAAAAATAAAGATCCTTATCGTTATCTGAATGATCATCTTTAGCGACTTTTTGCAATACTCGGCTACCTCTCCTTCTTCTTGACATTCCGAAGGCATACGCGAATGATGAACCAATTATTACCCCCGCTAAAATGGGACCGGTTAGCTCTGGCAATATATCTGACCCAGTTAGAATTTCATAAGACGCTGCAGCAGCCACGGTCATCGCAGCTCCACTTAATGCAAATGACATATATCTAAATCCCTTTTTATCAAATATTCTTGAGAAAGCTGAACGAAGCATAATGCTATCAAGTGTATCTACAGGAATCATACCCATAGCAAAGAAGCCCGCCAGGATCAACGCCACCTGTACACCAAGTGTAGCAGAAGCAACAGCTGAAAGAGTAATTGCTGAAATTTGAGTTGCAGTATCAAAACCTAATCCAAATACTAATCCTGTAACAAGAGAAGATCCGAACGGTCCTAACATTCCCGTTCTAGCCAAAATCTTACTGGCAAGAATGGCAGATCCAGTTTTTCCCCATCTTTTCATTGAATAAATATTTACAGCACCTATTGTTGCCAAAGCAATAGCACCAATGATGCCACCCCAAAACGAAAGAACATCAGCTCCTGTGACGCTTCCTATTACATAAATGATCAAGATCATTTCAGCTAGGATTGAAATCATATGACCAATACTAAATCCCGCACCTACCCATCTAGCCTTTTTTGCTGCGTTATGAAGTCTTACAAGGTTGTCTATTGCCGTAATATGATCAACATCAAGTGCATGTCTTAGTCCTAATATGATCATAGCTGGAATCGAGACTAGAACAAAAGCCCATAAATCAGCCATTCATACTTTTTGATAAACTAGTATTACTTAAACTTTGAAATAATTATTCACCGAAATAAAGCCAGCAAACTATTCACACAGCTCAGGAACGACCTTGTTCGGAGGTAGGAATAGACAACATATTGAAATTGCGGCTGTTTGGTGAAGCACTGCGAATACATATCCATGTCAAGAATTATACGGCGGCGTTTCCTTATAATAATTGAGGATTACTTTGGCAGTCCTGATCGGGTATTGGTAAGAGCAACTGGATTGGCAACCCATTACATCTAGCACCTCTCAAGCTCTTGTTAGCCAAGATCAAATACTGTCATTCGTTCTATGTATTGCTGCATTGAGAATAATTTGTTAAATTTGTAGCACAAATATACATAAATATTTCATCTAAGCTTCGTTCATTTTTTTAATAAGAACCAATCCATTCTTGTTATCCCTTAATTGCTTAGAGTTCGAAAACACTCCGAACGTAAGGCTAAAAAAACCAAATTTGAATTTGGAACCTAATTATGGTAATGATCATGAAGTCGAGTACTCGGCCATCAGGACGAAGAAGAAAAACTAGATGATAACTGGTCGGTTTCAATGTCAGGAAATTTGTA
>JBAWET010000314.1:0-3418 GCA_049591355.1 Nitrososphaeraceae archaeon | reverse complement strand
AGTTCGACCTAGATTCAAAGTAACTAATTTGGCATACAACTGATAGATAAGCATCTACATACGTGACGATTATGAGTACCGAAGCATCATTCAATTGTTTCTAAAAAAGTACCGATTTGGAACGAATGTGACTTCAGGAAATGATGGAAGAGATACCTTATGCAAGATTCGTCGTATGCCGGAGGCGGGACTTGAGCCCGCGACCTTTCGATTATGAGTCGAACGCTCTGACCAAGCTGAGCTACCCCGGCGCGCTCAGCCCTTTTCCTAATGTAATTTCTGAACGCATAATATATTCTATTCAAGGACGAAGATTACCAAACTTTCACAGACACAGACGATATCAGCATGGATCTAATTATCGCTTTTGGATAGATCGTAGTGCGCATGACGCGAATTCAGTGCTAAAAAGCTGTACTAAGTCAGTTAGTCACAAATGGAATAATTTCTATGCTGTGTTTCTTTAAATCCTAATTAAGCTCGATAGATTTAATTTTCATTTGTCGGCAGATCTCTTGGTCAAAGAGGAGTTTGATTCCTGATTTTGGACCAAGAGAAAAGATCACGTGATATATTGCTCGTTGACTAGGGAGTGAATAAAGATTATGGTCTTCATTTCAGTAACTTACTAATCATATCTGAAGATTAGCAGCTGATTTGGGAGGACGATTATCAAATTTGCGTCACCTGAAAATTTCACAATTGCCACAACAAAAAATTCAAGATTTGAAAGAATCTAAATTAAAGTCAATTCCTTAAGTCAGCCAGATTCCAAATTAACATTCGGACAATTTGTTCTGGTAAATCCCACGGTTTCGGATATATATAAAGTCAGCTATTCAGTGCGAGTTCAGGATCCTGGCGAATTCAATTCTTTCTTATATTACCCTACATATATCTCGGGCAGTGCTTATTTGAATTATTGAATATATCACGCTCCCCCAATTGATTTGCACTGGAGTTTTACAGGGAGTCGTGAACAGAAGTATACTTATTGAATTTTAAGTTTTATCAAATTCTGGCCACCTATTTTTACTATTTCAATTAGTTCCAATCTTTCAAGGCGTTTCACCAATCGCCATATACTTGTCTTTGGTAACAAGAATTTAGTTCTTATTTCTCCTTCAAAGGCCGCACCTTCATTTCGAGCAAGAAAATATAGCACTTCTCTATCTTCCCTCTTTAAGTCAGGATGCCCGAGAATGAGTTCATTTACACGTCGATAAATTTCTGATTCTTGCATTGGTTGTGACACGTCTTCTCTAACACTCTCGGTTGTAATAGCAGTACTGTCTTTTGTCATTTCATCAGTTAAACGAGACCCTTCATTGCGGGTTCCATGTGAATCATCTTGATCAGCAACTCTTGATGACTTTTTTGGGTAACGTATGTGGATCCCGTATCTAAATTTTTTAAAATATAGCAATAAGACAAATGCTATTATTAGAACGATTCCAAAGACTATTGCAAGGGACTGTGTAAAATTTTGTTCGTTATTTCCAGCTTGTGAAACGATATTCTCCTTTGCCATTCTCGCAAACTCTGCTGCGGCTGTATAGTTCCCAGAAGCAAATTGCCTCCTCGATTCAGAAATAAATTTATCTGCCTGAGTGAGATCTATATTATTTATTGATGCATCTTTCATATGGATCGTTGCAGCGCTAATTGAATTCTTGGCAAGATCAAAATCGCTAGAGAGTTTATTTAGTAGGTCGGAAGCATTGGTTGCAAGACTCTCGGCTTCAGGAAAATTGCCTCTGTTCATCGAAATTTTAGATTGCTCCAGTTTTTTTATTGCTTCGTCCATACGCATTCCTTGATGACTTTTCTCCGTATCGGCAATGGCCATTTCTGCAGAATTAATTGCAGTTTCAGCTTGTTCTTTCGTCCCAATATATCCCAGGATATACTTGACTATGGCCCTTCCTGGATCGAATGTAAGCAATTCTTGTCCACCTAGTCTTCGTATCAAGCGAGGTGGATGTTCTCCCAAACTTGTGACGACAACATCATTTGGCAATTTGAGCGTAAAGGCGGAGGTCGAGTTTACCGAAAATGTCCAGAGCCTACCCACTTTGTCGACGAGTGTTGACGTCTCGTAGGTGATCCTTATTTGGGATGAACCTTGGGGTTTGATCTTAAGCTCATTTGAATTCACGTTCACATAGTATGGCAACTCATGAGAAGAATAATTTTTAATCGAGAGATTGGTAACGTTTTCTCCCAATAGCTTTACAGATAATTCCATTACATTTACTTTAGGTTTTATATCATCTTGTATCAAGACGTCACCGTTAGAAAATATCCCAATGAATAACGAATTAACTGAGTACATTTCCTCTTCGGCATCTGTTCTTGCGTTCAGAACAAAGCTTCCGCAGAGAAGTAGCATCAGAGTTATACAAGTTTTGAAATGAAACCTCCTCCAACTTGGGCTATGACAACCCACGTTTATATCAGACCCATAAAATGATATAAGCTTTATGAGAGGGTACAATTGGTTTACTGTGATTAGGGGAACTGTTTATAGGAACATTTTTAGATAACTGAAATAGAACTCGCTTTAATGATTCAAACTTACGTACGATTGAGTCTCGGTTTTATTCAACCACTGTATTTAGATATTTTCTAAGGTCAGACTTCGAATATTGTTCAATCCATTTAAATTTTCTTTGCAATGTAGCAGTATATATTTTAGTCCAATCTAAATCGAGATAATCTGCCCAAGCCTTAAAGACACGGGGATCAACATAATTTCTGAGCGATGTACCTAAATTGTAATCTTTAGTTTCTTCTTGAAGTTTTAGCTGCAATTGGAGTTTTTCCAAACGTTGTTCTGCCTTTCTCGCCTGCGATTCTGTCTTATATTTTCTTGCTTTTAATTCAGATTTCAGAACCTCTATTTTGGCCCTTTTATTAGCAACAGAATCTTCAAATTTTTCGAGAGACTTTTTTGCTGCCGGATTATTTGGATCGACCCCCTTCTTATGATTGCATGTCATTGCCGCTTGTAAGTTGGCCATTTTTGCCACATAGACTTTTCTTGCTTCGTTGACATTTTTATTCACCTCCACAGGTGGGTTTTTCAATGACTCTTTGACAACTTGAGTCGCAACGTAAGTTCTAAAAACCTTGGCAGTAAGATTCGGCATATTTTTTCTATCAATCGACCGGAGAAAGGCATTCACCTTAGAGGAATTTACATCTTCGAATATCTCTTCCTTATCACTCTTACTTTTCATAAAATAAACCAAGTTTTCGTAAAGACCTTTAGTATCCTCAGAATCTACCTCAAGTATCTTCTGCCAGGGAACGCTATCCTTGCCGAGAAAGTTGAATTCAATACATAATGCTCCGTTAATTATTGGAAATTTAATGTGCTCAACTCTAACAGTTGAGGCACCGACAGTGTCTGCTT
>JBAWET010000313.1:0-26025 GCA_049591355.1 Nitrososphaeraceae archaeon | reverse complement strand
CCATAAACTCGTTAGCCTGACTCTGTAAATCGTTTTCATTTTCTAAAACCGAGTTAAAGAAAAACTTTAGCCTCTGCAGATACTTGAGTCTTGTATCTTCAACCTTCAAAGCATAATTGAAGTTAGATAGAGGGTCGATTATCCCTTTAGTCTTGGTTTTCAATGCTTATTATATAAAGGGACCCATATTTATGCACTGTTTTCGGAACGGGTCCAGAGGGACTCGAACCCTCGACCAGCTGCTCCGCAGGCAGCCATTCTATCCAAGCTGAACTATGGACCCCCTGCTACAGATAATTTTTCCATATATGAACTTCCCTTCGCAACTCAACAAAGATTAAGAACGACACTTCTTCATAAAGTTTGAACAAGTGCGGTTTACATACATCCTAATTTAAAGAATGAATACACTTAGGTGGTATGAATCAAATTTATAAAACCCACACGATACGATCTATTTTGAGATTTAAAAACTCATTAGTTGTATAAAACATGAAAGAATCATTTACTCAAGCTATCAATGACAGGATTCTCCTTTTTGATGGCGCAATGGGAACTGAAATCCAAAAGCTGGATCTAGAGGCTAGCAAGTATCCTGACAATATGGACGGCTTCAATGATGGCCTAGTTATGAGCGCCCCTACAATAATTGAAGAAATTCACAGAAGTTATTTGAGAGCTGGATCAGATTGTATTGAGACTAATACATTTGGTAGCAACCAGTTAAAACTCGAAGAGTATGGCTATGGCGATAGGGTTATAGAAGTAAATAAATTGGCCGCTTCAATTGCCGTTTCAGTAACTCTCGAATTCAGCGATAAACAAAGATTTGTGATTGGTTCCATGGGTCCGAGTGGTTATTTGCCAAGCTCTAATGATCCTGACTTGGGGCAAATAGAGTTAAGCAAAATCATACGAGCATTTTCCCTTCAAGCAGAGGGATTGATTATGGGAGGAGTTGATGCGTTACTCATTGAAACAAGTCAAGATATCCTAGAAGTTAAACTTGCCATTGAGGGGGGATTTCAGGCAATCCAGAAAACTGGAAAAAAAATTCCAATAATTTCTAATGTTACTCTAGACAAATACGGAAAAATGCTACTGGGAACAAATGTTCAAGCTGCATATACTACCGTATGCGACATGGGAATACTTGCATTTGGTTTAAATTGTTCAACAGGCCCTTTGGAGATGGATCCGAGTATACGTTGGCTTGATGAGCAGGATGAGCTTCCTGTCCTGGTCATGCCAAATGCAGGAATGCCAGAAAATGTTGGTGGAATGGCCATTTATAAAATGAGCCCATCGAGTATGGCATCAGCCCTTCGTGATTTTTTGCGTAAGTACAAAAATATACGCATGATTGGAGGTTGTTGTGGAACGACCCCAGAGCACATACTGGAATTTTCAAAGGTGATTGGACAATAGGACTTATAATCCCAACATTTCATTATTCACTTTCTAACCTCTGATGAATTTGAAACATAAGATCCCTCGGGTTAGCTCCGCAATGAAGGTAATTGACCTAGCACAGATTCCACCCCCCTTAATAATTGGAGAGAGACTCAACACGCAGGGTTCAAAGAAAGCCAAAGCAATGGTCCTGAAAGAAGACTTTGATGGTCTTGTAACCCTTGGCAGAGAACAAGTCGAAGACGGAGCTCACTGTATTGATGTCTGCGTTGCAACAACAGAGCGGTCTGATGAGCTAGATTTCATGAAAAAGCTGGTAAAACGCCTTAGTCTTGAAGTTGAAGCGCCTCTAGTAATAGATTCTACGGATCCTAAAGTCATAGAAGATGCGATACTGCAGATTCCCGGTAAACCAATCATCAATTCTATAAACCTTGAAGGGGATGGTGCCAGATTTCACTCCCTTGCTCCGTTAATGTCAAAATACGGTGTTCCCGCAATAGCCATGTGCATAGGACCCGATGGAATGGCGAAGACTGCCCAAGAAAAAATCGATGTAGCGAAATTGCTTTATGAGACAGGCAAGAATTATAACTTAAAACCTTGGCAATTCATATTTGATGTATTAACCTTTACACTTGCAACTGGGGAAGCTGAGTATGCAAATTCTGCCGTAGAAACACTTTCTGGTATATCGCTTATTAAAAAAGAGATGAGAGAGTGTTTTACCAGTCTCGGTTTGAGTAATGTCAGTTTTGGCTTGCCATCAAATGCTAGAAAAATAGTCAACTCCGTTTTTCTACACCATTCAATAAAGGCAGGACTAGATGCAGTAATAATTAACGCCAGGGATATCATTCCTATGTCAGATATCGAACCCGCACAGTTGAAGCTAGCAGAGGATCTGATTTTTAACAAACATACTAATGCTCTTTCAGACCTCATAACATATTTTGAAGGTACCAAAGCTAGCTCGGTTAACGCGCCCAAGAAATCAGACCTTAACCCAGGCTGGGACTATGACAAAAAATGTTACTTTCGTATAGTAAATCGTCTTAAGGAAGGAATTGAAACTGATGTGGTTGGATCAATAACTAATAGGGTGTTGATAAAACTGGGTGGAGAAACACATCAGTATCAGACTGTATCACTACTGAGAGAACATACTGATCTTGCTCATGAGGCAGCTGTCGAAACATTGAACGATGTCTTGTTGCCAGCTATGAAGGAAGTAGGTGACAAATTTGGTGCAGGGGAATTGATATTACCATTTGTCTTAAAATCTGCAGAGTGTATGAAATCAGCGGTGGCAGAGCTGGAAAAGTATATGATAAAGAAACAGGGAGTCAGCAAAGGTAAATTGGTCATTTGTACTGTTTATGGAGACGTGCATGATATTGGAAAGAACCTGGTAAAGACAATAATTTCAAATAACGGATACTCGGTTTTCGATCTGGGAAAGCAAGTCCCGATAGCACGTATTATGGAAAAAATAAAAGAAGTAGATGCAGATGCAGTTGGGCTATCCGCTCTCCTGGTCTCTACATCTAAACAAATGAATGTTTTCGTAGAAAATGCAAGGCAGTTGAATCTAAAAATTCCAGTTCTATGTGGAGGGGCAGCGATAAACAGTGACTATATTAACCGGGTAGCCAAGAGCGATTCCATTTATGCTCCAGGAGTGTTTTACTGCAAGACAGCCTTTGACGGACTTCGAGTCATGAATACGTTAATGTCTCCTGAAAAAGAGGTTTTTTTGAATAAATGGAGAGATAAAATCCAATCATGGAAAGACAAACCATCAACGACTTTTGCTAAAGAAGAGATTCAACAAAGCCAGATAACACCGGTCTCTCCACCGATTCCACCTCGTCTGGACGTTGAAACACGATTGGAACCTAAGGATATCGATCTTTACAAGATTTGGGAATATCTGAATAAAAAGTCGTTGTTTGTCTTATCTTGGGGGATTCGTGGCGAGGGTGCTAAGGATCTTGGCGTGGAACCAGAACGACTTTATGCGGAATGGAAAGACCGAGTCGTCAAAGAGAAATTATTTTCTCCGCGTATCGTTTACGGGTATTTTAGATGTCATAATCAGGACAGAAAGTTAGCAGTAGAATCGAAAGGTGGAACAGTTGTCTTCGACTTTCCCAGATCATCGAAAGGAAAAAGGCTCTGTATAACAGACTACTTTGGTGAAAACGATGTAGTAGCATTTCAGGCAGTCACGGTGGGGACTGAAGTTTCCCTAAAGATTGATGAGCTCAATTCTCAAGATAAATACACCGATGCCTATTATTTACATGGATTGGCAGTTGAAACTGCCGAGGCATTGGCAGAATGGACTCACATGAGGATCAAAAATGAACTTAGAATTGATTCAAATCAAGGGCTTCGGTACAGTTGGGGATATCCAAGTTGTCCTGATGTCTCCCAACATGAACTTGTATGGAAACTAATCGACCCTGTCAAATCAGGCATGAAATTGACGGAGGCTGGACAGATAATTCCTGAACAGTCAACAGCAGCAATAGTAGTTCACCATCCAGAAGCTGAATACTTTCTATTATAATCTGGGGTGAGCGTGCGTATAACCCTTGTTAGGCAAAGGAGGAAAAAATAAATATCCTTGTATAAAGGAGCGAATGCCCCACTGTGAATAATCGAATAATTTTAGAATCTTTGTTGGGAAATGGCCATTACTGATTTTTACTTTGCTTGCGCAGTGGACGAAGTGCCAGCATATTTCACGTATGAAAAAGAAAGTATGTTGGTTATTCAATCTAAGGCTTCTGCAAAATTAGGAAAGAGTGATTTTGAAAACATTGAAAAATTCATCCCTGCCTTGATTTCACATGAATCCATTCACGTTGTAATATCAAGAATAGAAAATTCTCAAACTTCTGAATCACTTGACAACATTGAAGTTATCGTGGAGACAGGGGGGAGAAGGTTTCAAGTCAGTATCAACAACATGCTATTTGCAAATGATCAATCAGGCATCGTATTTTGGTGATGATTGTAGAATTGGTTGGATTATTTCGGTCTTGATTCAATACAGGTAGATTATTTAAAATCATTCAATGAGATTGTCTGCATGGTCTTTTCATGGTTGTCGCGTACAATTTTAGATTTCTTTCCATATTAACACTGGAAATATCCTGCTTAATTTTCTCTATAATAGCGCTTCCAACAATGACTGCGTTTGCGCCAGCGTCTATCATCTGTTTCACGTGCAACGAAGTGCTGATCCCAAATCCTACTGCCACGTTCCTTGTGGGTCCCGCAATGGTCTTTATGTTCCTGATCGAGGTAATAGAATATTTCGCAAACGAACTCCTTACCCCTGTTGTTCCAAAAACCGAAACGACATACACAAAGCCTGAAGAATGCTTAATGATTTTTTTTATCCTATCTCGTGTGGTATTTGGAGACACAAGAAATACTGTTGCTAAGCCAAGTTCTTTTGCAAATTTTACATAATCCTCGGATTCCTCGATCGACATATCTGGGAGTATGAAACCGTCTATCCCTGTGATTTTCGCACGGCACATGAATTCCTTAAAGCCTTTCTTGAATGGAATATTCGAGTAAGTCATTGCGAGGATAGGGAGGTTAGGAAATTTTTTCCGTATCTTCGCTGTAAGTAGAAGGCATTTATCCGGTGTCATCCCTTTTGTCAAGGCTTTAAACGACGCATCTTGAATTGTTGGTCCATCTGCAATTGGATCTGAAAATGGAATTCCTATTTCTATGATGTCTGCGCCCCCGCTTACCAATGCAGATATTATTTTTTCACTGTGGCTAAAATCAGGATATCCACCCACCACATAACAAATGAGTGCACTTTCTCCCCTTGACTTTAGGTCAGTAAATTTTTTGTTTATTCGATTATTTTCTTCGAAAGACATTTTTTATGTTCTACCTCTTGAATTTAGTAAATCTCATTACCTCTTCGATATCCTTGTCTCCCCTTCCTGAAAGAGTGACAACAATATCCTTACGCATTCCGGTTTTCCTCGCCAATTTCATTGCATAAGAAACTGCATGAGCGGACTCAAGTGCTGGTATAATTCCCTCAAGCCTTGAGAGTGTATGGAATGCATCTAGGGCCTCATGATCAGTGACTGCAACGTAATTAGCCCTTTTTATCTCCTTTAAGTGTACATGTTGAGGACCCACTCCAGGATAATCTAGCCCTGCGGAAATACTATGCGTGTTTTTGATTTGTCCATCTTTGTCTTGAAGTATATATGTTCTCATACCATGCAAAATTCCTTCTGAACCTGCGCCCAATGTAGCAGCATGCCTCCCAGATCTCATTCCCATCCCTCCGGCTTCCACACCATAAAGACGTACTTTTGAATAGTCAATAAATGGATAGAAAGTCCCTATGGCGTTACTTCCTCCTCCTACGCACGCTACTAAGATGTCAGGCAACGAATTTGTGATGTCGTTCATCTGTACTTTTATTTCTCTACCTATTATACTCTGAAAATCTCGCACCATCATTGGATATGGATGAGGACCCACGACAGACCCAATTAGATAATAAGTGTCCTTAACATTGACTATCCAGTCTCTTATGGCTTCGTTGATGGCATCCTTAAGGGTTCTCGTACCAGAATTAACTGTGTGTACTTTAGCACCCAATAATTCCATACGATAGACATTAAGTCGTTGTCTTTTAACATCTATCGCTCCCATGTAGACCTCGCATTTTAATCCTAGCATTGATGCGGCCATCGCAGTGCCTACCCCATGTTGACCTGCACCGGTTTCTGCTATAATCCTGGTTTTGCCCATCCTTTTTGCCAGTAAGCATTGTCCAATACAATTATTGGTCTTGTGGGCACCACCGTGTAGCAGATCCTCTCGCTTGAGAAAAATTCTTGCTCCGCCAGCGTGGGTTGTGAGATTCTTTGCAAAATAAAGTGGCGTTGGCCTTCCAGCATAATGCGACAGATAAGATGAAAAATCCTTCTTAAATTTGGGATCCTTCTTTAACTTGTCATAGGCCTCCGTGAGCTCATCAATAGCAGGTATGAGCGTTTCAGGTATGTATTTCCCCCCATAATTTCCATATTTTCCATTTTGCGGATATTTAGATAAATTGATCATGAAGGTGCCCTCAAGAATATCATTTTATTTCTTACTCGATTTAACTTACTCTGCATGACATAACTCTGCGACTTTAGATATTTGATCTTTCGATTCCATGATACTGGTTCCCACTAAGAATGCATCAACACCCAATGGCCTCAAACTTCTTATTTGATCCGGAGTGGAAATCCCACTCTCGCTGATAATAACTTTGTTTCCCTTCTGAAATGTTTGCATTAGTCTTTTGGTAACATCTAAATCAACGTTAAGATTATTCAAATTCCTGTTGTTAATCCCAATTAAAAGCGGTTCTTTGATGCTATTCATGACTTCCTTGAATTCTGATTCTTTGTGAATCTCTACCAAGACGTACAAATCTTTGTCTCGTGCATATTGCATAAACTTTTCGATGGTGCCCTCAGCCATTCCGTCATCAAATATGGTTTTTATTAGTAGAATGCAATCTGCTCCAATTCTTTTTGCAGCGTCGATTTGGACCTGACTGACTATGATATCTTTCATCAAGATTGGCACGCTGACAGCTTTTCTTACTTTTGCGACATAGTCTATCGAACCATTGAACTTGTACGGCTGAGTCAGTATTGAAAGACCAACTACACCTGAACTTACTAATCCTTCTGCAAGATGGATTAAATCTACATCATCCGGATCTACGATTGTTCCCCTGGACGGTGAAGAGAATTTGATTTCAGATATTATTGGAACGTGAGTACAAGAAAGGATATACTTTCTAAATGAAATAGCACAATGATAATCCAGATGATACTTTTCGGCATCGTAATATCCCTCGTCAACGGCCTTATAGGAATTAGCAACCAGGGTCGAAAGAAAACCATTTTTGTTAAAAAACTTGCTCAAAGACTATTGTTCTCACCGCAATCATTCGCTATTAATTTCACTAGATTGGTCTTAATAATTTATCAGTTACGACGGGTTGTGCCAAGTCCATCACACATATGTCGTTAGCAATTTGCCTGGTAAACTATTTACAGCTAATTCTGAAGATGGCAGTTTATGAGCGTGTCTAGATTACTTAATATAGTATCTTTCATCATAATTCAATTCAATCCAAACTTGCCGGAGAGCGAAATATTCCTTGATAGATCAAAATTATCAGCTAGATACATACCCAGGGAGCTTCCGCACCGGGAGAAACAAATCTCCATGATTCACACAATTTTCAAAAATTCGTATATAAAACCGGAGGAATTTATACTTACTACAATTCAAGTGGTAGGACCTGCAGGGATTGGTAAGACATCCACAGTGCTCAAGTTTTCGGAAACATTGGAAACAGAATTTAAGCAATCTGGCCTAGTATTGAAAATTGCGTACATAAACCTTAAACTTCAAGGCGGAAATAAGTACGCGATATACAGGTTTCTGCTTGAAAAAATTGCACCGGAACTTCCAGCTCAAGGCCTCAGTGCCGAGGAAATGTTACGATATTTATTAACATATTTGAGAGAAAATAATACATATGCATTGATCATCCTCGATGAGATCGATTATCTGGTCCGATCTAGTAAAGATAGTGGCATCATATATGACTTTACCCGCCTTAATGAATTTGACCTGACTAAACATTGTAACATATTTGGAGTGATTTTTATTGCAAGGAGTACTGAATTTTACAATAGGATCGATCAAGCAGAACTAAGCACACTAGGTAGGGTGCCTATCGAATTTCCACCATATTCTAACAAGCAGATAAGTGACATATTAATTAGAAGATGTTTGGAATCGTTTAATCCAAACGTAGTTGGCTCAGATATTATAGATGAAGTTTCTGCTATTGCAGTTTCTCCTCAGGTGAATGGAGACGTAAGATATGCTCTTGATCTTATTTTATACGCCGGACAACTTGCAGAAACACAAGGTAGTGGAAGAATATCCTTGGACCAGATTCGTAAAGTGCATGGCCAAAGCCATCCATCGATCACAACCGAGGACATAATGGGTCTTCCAAAAAATCACCTAGTAGCACTTATGGCAGTAGTAAAAACGCTTAGCGTAAGAAAAAAACAGTATGTTGAACTTAAAGAAATTCGATTACATGCACTAGAATTAGCCGACGAATACAAGATGAAGAAATTTGAAGTTGAAGACTATCTGGATGATTTACTTGACCAAAATATAATAGAAATGAAATCACTAAAGGAGATAGGGATAAACGGTGCAGCGTTGAACGAACTTGGACCCATATTAGAAAACCAATTGAAGAAGAAAAGATAGAATGACAGAAATAGACAGCAAAGTTATAATTGAAAACGGAATTGGCACATTAGGTAAAATCAAGATAATCAGAGCCCTTGCTGAAGAAAGAAAAATGGTTACAATTTATGTTCTTCATAAAAGAACTGGCTTGAAAAGGGAAGACATCAAACGTAACCTGAAGGATCTAATAAGAATTGACTGGGTTAGAGAAAAGAAAATGGTGAATTCCATGTACTACGTAAACAGAGAAAACGAATTTATTAAGAATCTTTTCACATTTTTTTTAAATGTGGGATATATTGGGCTAAAGATAGACTAATCCAAACGCTCAAGTTTCGATGGATTTGGTCCAATGAATTTAATATAATGATCCAATCATTGTTATTACTGACCAAGCTAACCGATAGTATCGCTTACCTATATTCGCATTCATGAAAGAATGACGCACTTATCGATGTTTATTTGGGTGGAAGTTGCATATCGATTAGTTGAAAAAGGATTAAAAAGGTGAGAATTCAAAGTTCTATGTGCGGATAAGATCAGACAGGCAGATTACCCCTAAGTTTATTTTTGTTACAGGAGGTGTAATGTCTGGTCTTGGAAAAGGAGTAATTACATCATCGACCGCCAAGCTTTTACAGTTATTGGGTCTGAAGGTCTCTTGCGTAAAGATAGACCCATATGTGAATTACGACGCAGGGACAATGAATCCCATAGCCCATGGAGAAGTATTCGTAACAGATGACGGCGGGGAATGTGACATGGATATAGGAAACTATGAGCGGTTTCTAGATATTTCAATGACTGAAGACCACAACATTACCACAGGCAGGATATACTCTGAAGTGATTAAGGCTGAGCGCGAAGGAAAATACCTTGGACAGTGTGTGCAGATAATACCTCACGTAACTGATACAATAAAGGACAAACTAAGAAAGTTGGCGACAGGTCGTGATGTTTTGGTCGTAGAATGCGGAGGAACTGTCGGTGATATAGAGAGCTTGCCTTTTCTAGAAGCTCTCAGACAAATGCAATTGGAATGTGGCGACTCTGGTGCACTATTCATACATGTAACATTAGCCCCCATTCTTGATGTCGTAGGTGAACAAAAAACTAAACCCACACAACATAGTGTCCAGGAATTGCGGAGGATAGGGATCCAGCCGTACATACTGGCGGTCAGATGCAAAAACCCGCTAAATCTCGAAGCAATACATAAGATATCCATGTTTGCGAGCATTAAGGAAGATTGTGTGATTTCTTGTCACGATGCCCCTTCAATATATCATGTACCTGAAATCCTAGAGAAACAAGGAATTGTAAAAGTAATAGCTCAAAAGCTAAATTTGAAGAATTCAAAAGTTGGGTGGGAAAATTGGAAACACGTTACCAGTGGCTATTTGAACTGCTACGGAAGAGTCAAAATTGCTATAGTAGGCAAGTACGTTAGTCTCCCAGATAGTTACGTTAGTGTATACCAGGCACTATTACACGCTTCTGCAAAGCTACACAAGAAGTTGAGTATAGAATGGCTAGAATCTGAAATATTTGAAACCAAAAAGGAAGAAACAGGATTACTGAGGAAATTCGATGGGATATTAGTTCCTGGTGGATTTGGAAAAAGAGGTAGTGAGGGGATAATCAGAGCGATAAATTTTGTTAGAAAGCGAAATATCCCCTTCCTTGGAATTTGTTTTGGCTTTCAGCTTGCTATAGTGGAATTCGCTCGGAATCAATGTGGAATTATTGACGCGACCTCTGAAGAATTCAATCCTAAAAAGAACGATCCAGTGGTCGAATTCATGCCAGAACAGAAGAATGTAAGTAACTATGGAGGTTCAATGCGATTGGGGAAACATAGGATTACTATTGTGCCTAGAACACTTTCTAGCCGCATCTACGAGAGGCCAATGATCGAGCGCAGACATAGACACAGATATGAATTCAATCAGCATTATCGAAAACCCATTGAAGAAAATGGAATTGTATTGTCAGGTCATTCTGACTACGGGAGGCGGATTGAAATGTTGGAAATTCCAGACCACAGATTTTACCTAGCGCTCCAATATCACCCAGAATTTACAAGTAGGCCTGGAAAACCTGAAGAGTCATTTGATGCGTTTGTAAAAGCCTGTGTTTATCGAAAATAAACCTCTAAATCCTCAGCTCATATATTTTCTGTCTTGCATCTCTTAGCGACGTCTTTTTTCTGACGTAGCCCCGCTGCAATAGATGACTTAAGGAAAGTCTTATTGTTCTTTCGGGCAGCATGGTTTTTTTACATAGATCCTTCTGACTCAAAGCGCCTTCATATTCCATTGTTTTTAGGATTAATTTTGCGCTTGGTGGCATATTAAGTAGCTCTTCTGCCAATTTTACTTTTTTCTCGATTATCTTTGCTGAAGAATCTTTTATCATCCTTACAAATCTTGTAGGATAGTCGTGTTTGCTACATTCTAGTTTCTTACGTACAGTAACTCTTTTGCCTCCATCTAGTACTACGTCGCACAAGTACCTACACAGGATGTCCGTGATCTCTAAGTTGGAATCGTTTGGAACGATCAGTGGCCTGCGTGTGTTGTCAAGAGAATTCACGGAAACGACTATGAAAACTTGGGATTTTTGTAGAACCATCGGTCCGCCAGCGGACATACTATATGCAGTTGAGCCAATTGGTGTCGAAATGATGACACCGTCACTATTGTCATGCCAGAGGTCACTGTGGTTCACTTTAAGTACATATTCTAACAACGTGGCACTTTTTCTGGGGAAAAGGGCAACATCATTAAGTACTGGTTCCACTTCTCTTCCATCTACCTTCACAGAGAGTCTGAAAACTTCATCAACCTCGTAATCTCCTTTCTTCAATCTCATGACCGCAGATTCCAATTCGCTTACATCTACCTGCCCAAGGAAACCTGTGGAATCAGATTCGTAAATGCCTAGTACTGGAACTGAAAAATCACGTACCTTATGAGAATGATCAAGTATCACTCTATCGCCTCCAGCAACTAGAACAATGTCCGCATTGTGTGCTGAGGGGCTATCTCCATCCTTAAGAATTTTTGACTCTACGCCAAGATCGTCCAAAATTCCTTTTATCTTATAACCCAAACTGCCCTCGCTCCAGTCCTGACCTGAGATGGCTATCTTCATTTTCAGAATAATAACACCGGTATACTACCGCAATTTAAATTTAAAATGGATATCTTCTTTTATAATTTTTCGTATTTCAATGTATTATAGTAGTATGAGGCATTTTCTTCAACTTTTGATCTTTTTGGAATTTTTTCAACCCCTCGACATTTGGAATCTAATGCTGCTGCGGCGGCACCGACTGCAAAACAAAATGCCCACACAGCATCATTCTCTCTCATAAAGGTGCAACTAAAGGCAGACGAGATAATATCCCCTAGCCCTGTAGAATCAGGTATTTTAACATGAGGGAGATTCAACCAAAAATGAGTATTAGTGTCAGAGACGTGAATGGTTCCTTCTTCCGTATGTATGACGAATTTAACACCATAATGGGTATGAATTTTCTTCATCCCAGAGAGTCCAAAGACGCCGCCGGTCATAGAACCAAGTTCTGCAGTATCCAGCTTGATTGCAATTATATTTTTCAGGTTCAGATGTGTTTCATTCTTTATTTCAATCATACCCGAAGGATCCACCATTCTTGTATATCCTTGTGGATCTAGCATCACAAAATTTTTTTTCCCGGGATTGTTTTTTATGTATTCCAGTACGGTCTCTGGAACTTCGTCAAGGACTGGACTTATGAGCCATCCATCAGTTTTTATATGTTCTACATCACTTAGCCTTATTTTTTCACAGTTTGATTCCAGTGTAAGCTTCCTAGATCGTCCGAGAGTTTGGATGAGAAACTTAGTAGTTGGTAGGCTCGACATGCCTGAAGGCTCCAATGTAATACCACCTCTCTTGAGAATGTCTAAGTACTCATCTTTCAAGTTTTTTCCAAATCTAGTTACAATATTTATAGTAAAACCAAGGTTCTTTGATGTGAGACCCGCATAACATGGTGGTCCACCGACACTTTCTGTTTGGACTCCATCTTCACCCAGAATCGTGTCCATGACTAAATTGGACACAATTGTTAGATTCATTCCCTGTGAAGGACACACCATTTCAATATATATCTCCATGTTCAAGAATCAATTATCGTTCATTTGAAGGAATGAAGACCTTTAGTGATTCTGCGAGCGATCTGCTGTTACAAACCAAGGCAATTCTCCTTTTCCCAAGTCAATACATCGATGAGTGCTGTCATCAAGATACCAAATTTATTAGCTGGTATACCATGGAGGCTAGATCATTAGTTTCTTCATTGTCCAAACAAAACTATAATATCGTATAAGAATTTGCATCAGTGAAAATAAAAATTGGAAACTAACAGCACATAAACTAAATCTTATCAGAAGATTTAAAGCATAGAAACTGAATCACCCTAATATGCCGAAGAAGAGGACAAGCAGAGGACGTACTAAAGGCGGAAAGGGCAGCTCCGGCACGGTACACTGCAGTCAATGCGGTGCTATGGTCCCCCGAGATAAGGCAAAAAAAGTGACTGGAAGAATCACTTTCGTTGAACCAGCACTGGCCAAGGAGTTAAGGGCTCAGGGTGCATACATAGCTCCTTCAACTGATGTAAAATTCTATTGTGTTTCCTGCGCCGTCCATAGAGGGATAGTGAAAGTAAGATCGGAGGCCGACCGTAGGATGACTGGAAGGTTACGCTAATTTTTAAGTTTTTTTAACGTATAATGTAGTCTCTGAATGAATGTAAATGATGATAGGATAGCGACTATTATCGTGCCAATCTCTATAGAATTAGGTATTGGAATGAGCCCCATCACAGCTATTACCAAAAGTCTTTCTGCTCTTTCCCCCAGACCAATACCCTTCAAGTCGATTCCAAGTGACTCCGCCTTCGCCCTGGAATAACTCACCATCATGGACATTGATATCGCAATCAGACAGATTACTGGGTTTGCTAAGCCGCCTACGGATATTCCGATGAAAACAATGATTTCAGCAAGTTTGTCGTAAGTTGAATCTATAAAAGAACCCTTTGCAGTAGATTTGTTAGTAGCTCTGGCAACGCTACCATCTATGAGATCAAAAAAACCAGAAATTAACAAGAAGATACTTCCAATCACAACGGGTGAAAATGATACTATTCCGGCTAATTGATAAGATAACCCGAAACTCAAAGCAGAGGCGATGGCCATCACCAATCCAACAGTGCTCCAAAATGTTGGGGAAAGCCCTAGCGTACCTAACTTTGTACCGAGTCGTGCAGTTAGAGGATTTATCTTTTCTCTCAGTCTATTCAGCAAACTTTAAAATTTCATCTCCATCGAGATCATTCCTCAGATAAGCTGACCGGCATCTTAATTCCTTTGATTCATTAGAATTAGGTGACGCATTTCCAAGTTTGCAAATAATCTCACGATTTTAGTTCCTTTAAGAGGGTATCGACATCATCCTTGGTTAATCCTACTCCTTTCCGTGCATCTCTTCTACCTATAATTTTTTCACCATCAAAAGCTATGATAGTCGGGACAGTCTCTACCGAAAAACGATCCCACAATGGGCTATCATCATCATTTAATTTTGAACTAAACAGGAAAAAGTTTGTTTCGATGGAGTCAAAAATTGGCTTGAACCTCTGACAAAATGGGCACCATACAGCATAAAATAGGACCAAAGCCTTTTCATTTCTAGAAAAAAGATCGTCAAAATCGGCAGGACCTAATTCGCTCATTTTTAAGTAAGAGATCCTTTTCACTAATATTGATTTTCATTTGCGAATCTCGTGAGTTAGCTTTAATCAACTTGGCACATGCGTACCAGACAAGGGACTTTAGTTGCTTCTCCAGTGCTCTACTGTTTATTACTTCCTTCAACCCATTGGATATCTCGTTAGTTGACAATCTTTGTACTTTGGGCTCAAATTTCTTTTGGCATGATGAAAGATCAGGCTTCGTTCTAAGCGTTGATTCAAACGTTAAGATTGATTTGTAGTAATTAGAAATTCCTTTTGAATGTATAGAGACAGAAATTACAAGCCTCACATGAATAATACAACTGATCGAAATCTGAAGACAATGTCATCATGTCGTTACATCTTGGGCATTCTATCTCATGCTCAATTTTTAGATTCTGTGCCTTTATTTTAGAATTTTGGCGAACCTTTGACATATTCATATTTTTATTTCTTTTACTCTTCGTGTTATATCAAAATAATTTTTTTGGCAATGTTGAAAAAGCAAGAAGTCAAATATACTAAGTCTACTAGTCAAAACACAGAATAAAGTTCTCAAAACTATTGCAAAACTAGAATTTCCTCTTCCGATACCTCATTTACGATATTAAACATACTCAATGATGCCGAGTCATATCTGTGCAAATCATTATTGATCGTTCCTAGAATGTCACGTGAGGTAGAGTAAAGCAACGCTTTCTTATTTTGGTAACCCTAGGCATAGGTTGCTTTGATCGAAGAGCGTGCACCACATGCTTCGCAGTGAAGGAAACCTAGTTTCTTGGTTTTTTCTGTTCTAGTATCTGGACTTTGGCAAACAGGACATATCACATAATCCTTTATATAACGATCTATTAGAGCGCTAAAAGATGATGGTTCTTTTCGACCAAGAAATATGACGCGTTCTCCAGCGATGTATCCCGCGGAGGCAAGTTCTTTATTGAGGTAGAGTAAGATCTTTTCCGGTTCTCTCCGTAATGCTTTGGGAAATTCCATGAAATTCCTGAATATTGTGCGCTGCCCTACCCACATAACTTGAGGTACTGGAACTTCAAGTCTAGCTGCAGACTTTTTGGCCGTGTCACCTAAATTAGTTTGTATCCTCTTTAATAAGACCTCATATGCCTTGTCATTATCGTCCTTATTCATTTACTACTTGAAATGAAGAAGGCTTTAATGTTCTTTGTGCTAACGTCTGACTACTGATTACGATAATTTCTATATTGTCCAATGATTTAGCAGCAGTTTTTCTAATGTGAAAATTAACCAGAATTTGTGATCCTGATTTTGATTAAATCTTGCATACATATAAAGCGATGAACCTCTAGGCCCATTTACCAGGTTATAGGGTTACAAAGTCATACCTGCTATTCCCAAGTCTTTCCTTGACTACACTGAGTGCAACTTCAGATGAGTCACAACCAATCCAGCGCCTCCCCATTTTTTCTGCAGCCACGAGAGCTGTTCCTGACCCACAAAAGAGATCAGAAATAATTGAATTTGGTTTGGAAAATAGACCGATAATCCTTTCCAGTAGGGCGTTATGTTTTTCCGTGCTAAACCCTGTGGAATAGTTGTACGACTCAATATCTAGCCATAAGTTATCAATGATCTTCCTTGTCTTTGGAGGTATCCAGTACTCGGGGTATTTTACCGTACTTCGCTTTCTTATAAATTCCAGAATCCTTCCTTGTTTTTCCCAGTACTCCTCCAATGGATAGTTCATTTCATATTTTTTTGCATAAAGTTCGTAGTTTTGAATAGCCTTGTTTGCCCTTACTTTTGACCATTTCCACTGACCTCGTTGAGGAGCAGAGCCAAATATACTGTATCTCATTGTTGGTCTGTTGGTATTACTCCAAAAGCTCATCCATTTTGATTTCAAATCTGCCGGAACCAAAGGTTTACAGAACTTCGTAGATGGGTACTTTGAATACCATAATATAATGTCGTTAGCTGTGTGCATGCGATCAACTTTTTCAAATTGGTAGAGCAGATTCTTTTTTCTACCTCTCTTAACAATAATCTCGTTTCGAAAATTTTCGGTTCCGAAGATTTCATCCATGGCAATTTTTACATAATGTGATGCATGCCAATCGAGATGTACAAAAATGGAACCCTCCCGAGATAGAAGGCTCCTGATTAAAGACAACCTGGGATATATCATATTCATGTACAAATTAACTTGGTTACTCCATGTATCTTTAAAGGCGAGATCTGTCCTCTTACTTGCCCTATGGTAGTATCTAGCTCCTGAATAAAATGGTGGATCAATATAAACAAGGTCTATTTTTTCTTTAAACCCATTTAGCAACAAATATTTCGTTGCCTTTAAGTTATCTGCAAGTATCAGTAGATTTTCATCGTAAACCTTCGTTTGTGTCCCTGGGGCCGCAAGTGGTTCTAAATCAAATTCGCGTTTCTTCCAAGATTGGCGAATTGGGGTATTTCTAAACTGCCGCAATTTTCCAATTCACCATAGATTATAATAATTCAAACGATCAAACGCTCTCGCAGTACTTTAACTCTTGGCCTACCAAGATTGAGCAATTAAGCCAGGGCGTAAATAATATGCTGAATCTTGTATAACAATAGTGTCATTCTCAGCTACTACGGATCCATTCTATGAAAGGTGTCAACAGGGAGGGAAACGGAAGTAGGGATGAATCCTTGGTGTTGAAACCAAGCATCAACATCCTTCCGTCAAGTACAGCTCTAACATCTGCAGGTAATTGATTTCCAGGCAGCGGATCAAATAAGTGAAAAAAGTAATCTTCCTTGTAAAATGCAATGTGAAATGTAAAGATATCAGTTAAAATGGTAGGATCTCGCGAAATTCTCCTGTTCAAATCAATATCACCTGAGGAAATCTTCTCTTTTACATCTACTGCTATTTGCATGGCTCGTTTTAGAAAATTTTGGCGCACTAGCTCTTGGTTCATTGTTGAATTTAGGTTTGCAAACCGCTTGACCTCGTTAGAAATCTGAGTGACTGTCTTCCTAGCGAGATTTTTCACATTCAAGATCTCAATTTCACCATGGACACCGTGGTTCTTGCCAAAAAGGTAGAAGCAGGCCATTAATTCAGTTCGGATCACAATTGGCAGATCGACCTTACTATTCATATACTCCAGAATTCTACCAGGAAGGTCGTTGGGCAGAAACACTCCCATATAAGAATCTGATATTATCATACTTAGCTATCACAATTATACAATCGGGCATTGACACAACGTATGAAGGTGTACTTCTTGGACAATGAATAAATTCTATATCAAGATGTTAGATAAAGTGTTTAAAGAGATCAGTGATAAAAAAGGAAAGGAAGCTTAGTGAGCATGAGGTGGTGGTGCGCTACCTTTTGATAAAGATTCATTAAACGTACCGTCTGCCTTCTCATGGAATTCTAATGCTGCCTGATCTACTTTTACTGCCTGGGGCGGACATACAGACACACAAGCCATGCACCAAATGCAATCATGTTCTCGAATTGGATCTGCCTTATCGGTGAAATCTTTTCTCTCATCTTTTACATCTTTGCCTGTCCCTGCCCACGTTTGTTTTGTTACCTCTATTGCAGGTACATCGTGTTCCGTCCTATACCATTGAAAGACTTGTACTGGGCACGCTTCAATGCACGCTCCGTCTGCGACACAGGAATCCCAGTCAATTGCAACCATAGTCCCGCTAACACCGAGTGGGACAATTTCTTCTCCTCTAGCAGTATATGCAGCTTTAACCTCTTCGTTTTCTGCAGCCTCTTTTAATTTGCCGGGGCCCCACATGAAATGATAATGTTCCCCGTCAGCGTGCTGTATCTTACCGATAACTTGGTAGTTTTTTGGAAAGTCTGGATCTATAGGCATTCTATTCGATTTATTCTCCAGCGAAATATTATATAAACCATATGTGTAGAGAGCCTGATTTATCCTCTTTGGCTCACTTTCATCTTACGAGGACGATGGATAATTCATTTCCATCAAAATTGCTTGAAAGCAATTTCATTCCAATAGCTCCAAGTGGTAACATGACTGTATTTGCCACATGCCCTGCCTCATGCCTTGCAGTAATTATTAGTTCATCACCGTCTTTAATTACTTTTACATCAGATTCTTTAACAAATGGCAGTCTCACCGTGACGCTAACTGAATCATTGGTCTCAGTTAAAGAGTATACCTTTCCCTGAAAAAAAACGTTAGAAGGGTCAGAATCATTAAAAATTTCAAGGGCATGATCTCTTAACATTTGAATTCCCTGTAGTTCTGTTTTCCTTAATTCAGCTATTCTGCACGGCACTGGATAGAATTCAAACGGTATATTTTCTGAAATCTTTTTCGTTTCATAACGCGTCTTATCGACCTTGTTTATAAGGACAAGATCGACGTTTATACCAAATAGTGATGCGGACATTAAAGCCCTTTTAGCATTTTTGAGGCTAAACACATCTGTATTTGTTACAAGACGTAAACTAGTAATTGACTGGTTTGACATTATGCTACCAAGATTTTCTAGACGTTTCATGATGTCTGCTTCTTGATTCAAGAATGAGCCCAGCTGACCAGAATATCCGGACAATGGCTGAAACAATCTAGCAAGACCCCCTAACAGCCCACCGATACCTACAAGCTTTCGCCCCATAGAACCAGCCAACTTTGGAAAATGTAGAAACCGAAGAGCTTCACCCGAAGCAGGCATATCCACCACTGCCACATCACAATCGCTTCGTGTTAAGACCTGTTCAATTTTTAATAGCGACAAGAGTTGTGTCATTCCAGGCAACATACCCATTTCGTAAGCCATAGTTCGACTAACACCCTTCCCGTAGAAAGTAGAAGCAATGTAGGAAAGAAAGCTATCGTAATTCTTTTGCATCTCAAATATAGGGTCTATTTCTATGGCCATAAGATTAGGCAGTACGTCTGACAATTCATTTCCTATGTTAATTAATAGGGCATCACTTAGTGTGTGAGCAGGATCAGAAGATATCAATATTGTTTTGTAATTTTTGTCTGCTAGATTGATGGCAGTTGCACATGACGAAACAGTTTTCCCTGTACCTCCTTTTCCTGTGTAAATAACGAGTCTCAAGTCAGTGCATTATTTTTAATCGTATCAATTAAATCCTTCAGAGTTAACATATCAATCGAAGACATCAATAACATTTCTACTATTTAGTATCACCAATATCACGAGAGTATGTCGTACCGGCTCCATGTCCTATCCATGTTCAGTTATCCATTGCCTCCACAACCTTATTGGCAATAAACCTTATTTCCTCTTCTGTTAGTGATTGATGGACAGGTAAAGAAAGAACATCTTTAGATGCCATTTCAGTATTTTCCAATTTAATCCCATCACTCATAGTAGAATAATATGGTGTCATATGTACAGGGGGGTCGTAATAAATGGTTGCGCCTATTCCTGCATTATTCAACTGTTTCTTAATTTCATCCCTTTTATTATTTATAGTTACTGTATAAAGATACCAATTATATCTTAATCCGTTAGGTTCGATAGGTAATTTTAGACTTAGCCGTTGATTCACTGCACCAAGCAGCTGGTACAATAGCTTAGCGTTTTTTCTTCTTAATTCCAAAATTCGTGGCAATTTTTGCATTTGTACTTTTGCTATTGCGGCACTTATTTCGGGCAATCGCATATTTAGCCCTAAGACACGTGTATCATACCCCTTCACCATTCCATGATTCCTAATCATTCTAAGGTTGTTGGCCAGATCATCATCATCGGTTGCGATAGCTCCACCTTCCCCAGCAGTAAGCACTTTACTTGCATACAGGCTAAAACAACCCATATTCCCAATAGAACCAGTCTGTCTTCCGAAATAAGATGATCCTAATGATTGGCATGCATCTTCAATCACCAGCAAAGAGTGTTTTTCTCTAATTTCTAGAATTTGGTTCATCGATGCGGGGTGACCATACAAATGTACTGGAATTATTGCTTTAGTCTTGTCTGTAATTTTCCTTTCGATATCAATTGGGTCTGCAGTATAGTCTGTTGGCAAAATATCAACAAACACTGGTCTTGCACCCGTTGCCATAACAGCATTAGCAGTCGCAACAAAGGTGAATGATGGAAGTAAGACCTCATCACCATGCCCAATCCCTGCTGCGAGTAGGCCCGCATGCAGTGCAGAGGTACCTGAATTTACTGCGACAACATTTTTGACCTTCAAATAGCCTTTCAATAGTTCTTCAAATTCTCGTACACGTTTTCCTCCATCCATCGCCGGAGAAGTCAAATTTCCCTCTTCCAATACGAGAAGTATCTCTTCCTTTTCACGCTCGTCCAGTTGTGGTTTGTTGATTGGGATCAGCTAAAATTCCTCCTGCAGGTAGGGCAGCTCTCTTTGAAACTCGTTATAATTCTTTGTCAATTATTGACAACATTTACTTGACCGGCAGGCAGGACACAGATAATTCATAACACGACGCGGTTCGTTAAACAAATAAAAATAGGAAATCCATTCCTTATTGACTAAGCAGATGTGGCAGAGTGGTCTTCTCTTATTAGGGAACACAATAATGCGTCGGCCTTGAGTCGTGCCGTCGAAAGTGAGCCGATTCGCCTTCGGGCGATCAGGAGTTCGAATCTCCTCATCTGCGTTTTATTCCGGCCGACCTAGGGTCATTCCTGGTGCGCTATGTGTTTTTGCACTTATTTCTTGGTTGTGAAGAGAAACAACTCTCCTGTACAATCGTTGGACTAGAAGTTTTCCTGCGGAAGAAACATCAAAGGCTACAGACCTTGCTGAAATCACTCCACGTGAAGTCACTATTCTGTACCTAACAGAATACTTTCGTTTTTTATGACGGTCAACGTAAGCGATAATGTATTGAATGTCTGTGTATGCATGAACTTTATTCAGGAATTTCGTGAGAACTGTCTCTATTTCCTTCCGAACATCATCATTTTCTGCGTGGGCAATATGAATAGTAGGACCTTTTTTCTTTGGCAGCATTGTTTCGATCATGTCCTTTGGCGTAACGATGCCAACAGGAATAGCATTTGCAACTATTACTACCTCTTCCGACTTTTTTAAAAGACTCGCAAGCTCTTGTAAGCCAGATCCCATCGCTGCAGAAACTGTACTTCTTATAACCTCTCTAACTGGGACCTGTTTTGCTCCGAATGGCTTCTTAATTTCTTTAGATCTCACGCTCACCTGTGGTGCATAAGTAATTCTGATCGCATCCAAATTATCAATAATTCCTTTTAGCATACGTTTGGAATCTATCACAGGAAGCCGTGAGATATGATATCTCCTCATCTTTGTAATTGCATTCGCCATATTCTCATCCTCTGGAATGACTATTGCGCCGGACATTACTTCATGCGCCAAGCCGCTATGGAAATCTGAATTAATTACTATATCTTTTTGGCTAACAACTCCCATCACCTTCCCGTCAACTACAATAGGTAACGCTCTGTATCCAGTTAGAATCAAAGTACGAGCCGAGTCCATTAAATCGCTATCCGGATTCAGAACAGGTGTTGCAGAGATGAGTGTTTTCACTTTGGCCTTGATGCCGCTGCGTGATTCAACTAGTTTCCGAGAAAACAACATCCCAGTATACTTATCATTCTCTGTTGTAACCGGTATTTGTTCAAGCCTGTGTTCAACCATAAAACTAACGGCTTTCGAAACTGGATCTTCATCATGCAAGGAAAATTTAGGTTTATAAGATATCTAACACTCTCATAAGTCACATTGATAGACGCTATCATTAATTAAAAACCTTGTCTGACTAAATAATAAATGGACAAGAAATATCTTCGGAAAATCATCTTGCCAATCATAGCTGTAATAGTATTAAGCATTGTCACGATTCTAAGAAGTCCCTCAGAAACCACTATTCCCCTTCCTTTACCCAACCCGATTTCATCAACAAAGGTGAATGATACCAAGGGAATTGCGATTATGGCAGATAAATTACAAACACCCTGGTCTATTGCTTTTTCTGAAAATGGAACAGGATTTTTTACCGAACGTAGTGGAACAATAAAAGAAATCAATGCGAATGGTAAAATGCTGAAAGACCCCCTTGCATACATTAGAGTTGATCAAATTGGCGAGGGTGGGTTATTAGGAATAGCACTTCATCCAAATTTTACTTCAAATCATAAAATGTATGTTTATCACACATATTCTAACAACAGTGGCACTTTCAACAAGGTTCTAATGCTTTTAGAGAAACAAGACAAAATAATTGATTCTGAGACGATATTTGATGGGATCCCAGGTGGAACATTTCATAATGGAGGCAGGTTAAAGTTTGGCCCCGACAGTAAATTATACGTATCAACTGGTGATGCGTCTAAGCCGGAGCTCGCTCAAGACAAGAATTCATTGGCAGGTAAGATTCTCAGAATAAACGACGACGGATCCATTCCTCAAGATAACCCTTTTCCAGGATCACCTGTTTACGCATATGGCTTTAGGAACGTCCAGGGAATGACGTGGAATCCTGAAACTAAAGTAATGTATGCAACGGAACATGGATCTACTGGCAATGACGAAATTGATATCGTTCGTCCTGGTTCGAATTATGGTTGGCCAAATGAAGAATGTTCTGAGGGAAAAGCAGGTACAGCTCCCATAATATGCTTCAACCCATCAATAGCCCCAAGTGGCATTACGTTCGTCAAGTCAAACAAACTAGGGTACAAAGACGACCTTATCGTTGCAACATTGAAGGGTTCACACCTCCGTTCGATCAATCTTAAAACTGGTGAACAGAACAATATCTTGGTAGGTTATGGCAGATTGAGAGATGTAGTCGAAGGACCCAATGGATTTCTTTATGTCCTAACCAGTAACACAGATGGAAGAGGCATTCCACAGGAAAGTGACGACAAAATTTTAAGAATCTTCAAACCCTGAATCAGTGTAGAAGATGGAAAAAAAATTTCGAAGGATGAATCTGGACGAAAGGCTCGAAGAACTCCGTTCTAAGATAGCGCTTACTGAGGCTGAGGTTTCAGCTATCAAGAATCCATTAGCTGTTACGAAGTTTGAAGACTTAAGCAGAATGATAGAAAATGCAATAGGCGTTTATCCCATTCCTCTTGGCATTGCAACTAATTTTGTTATAAATAGCAAGAAGTATTTGATTCCCATGGCAACAGAGGAACCTTCAGTAATAGCTGCTGCGAGTTATGCCGCAAAGTTAGCAGGTATGAACGGAGGCTTCAGATGCAAGATGGACAAATCCATCATGAGGGGACAAATCCAAATAATTTCAGTTAAAAACATGCATATTGCCCAGGAAAAAGTCTCAGAAAACAAAAAAGATTTACTCAAGACTGCGAATGCTAACGCTAGAACCATAAAGGCTATAGATATCAAGACGAAAGTCCTGCATGACAAGAATTTTAGTTTTGGCAATCCGATGCTTGTAGTCGAAGTAATAATTGATACTAAAAATGCTATGGGCGCAAATGCTGTAAATTCTATGTGTGAATTACTAGCTCCAAAGATAGAAAGAATAACTCAAGGAAAAGCAGTCCTAAAAATATTGTCAAATTACGCAACAGAACGCATCGCGACATGTGAAACTACAATAAGAAAGAGAGATTTAGGAGGCGACCAGACTGTGGATAGAATGCTTCATGGTTTTGCTTTTGCCTATTTGGATCCTTATCGGGCAGTTACTCATAACAAGGGTATAATGAACGGCGTAGATGCAGTTGCATTGGCCACCGGACAGGATTTCCGTGCAATCGAGGCCGCAGCACACGCATATGCGTCTCGAGATGGAAATTACCGACCACTTTCAACGTTTTACAAAGATAATAATGGTGATTTGGCTTGTAAAATAGAGATGCCCCTTGCAGTTGGAACTGTCGGAGGAATAGCTTCGGTTTATCCGATGGCAAAGATCGGCATAAAAACGTTGCAAGCTTCATCGGCTCAAGAGCTCGGCATGGTATTTGTCGCAGTTGGACTAGCTCAGAATATTGCAGCCCTTAGAGCTCTAGCGGATGAAGGCATACAAAAAGGACACATGAAATTACATTCAAGAAATATTGCCATTTCAGCAGGTGCGACTGGTCCCCTAATAGATCTTGTTGCAGAAAAGATGTCGAATCAATCGAACATATCTATTGAAAATGCTAGGAGAATATTAGACGAAGCTTGAGAAAGTGCTCAAAAGTTTTAGCCAGTCACAGAGAAATCAGATGGATAGGATTGGTTTATTTAATTGGCGTCCATCTCGTCTTTCCAATTTTTGGTCCCACAATACTGCTAAAAAGAGACAAGTTGACCAGTATCCAGACCAATTACTTAATTGGTGGTCCCAACGAAATATCGGATTCAATAGATATATATCGGATATCAGGAATCATTTATTTACCATCTAAATGGCCACAGTGAAATTTGCGGTACCAAAAGGTAGTATCGAAGAAGCGACATTCAAAATACTGGAGGAAGCATGGCAGAAAGTTACCGGACGGGGTAGAACGTATAGAGTGAAACTGAGCGATCCAGAAATCGATGTGAAAATTCTACGTCCGCAAGAAATACCCACTTACGTACAGGAAGGATTCTATGATATTGGAATTACTGGAAAGGATTGGATTAGAGAAGCAAATGCGGATGTTAAATTATTGCTTGATCTTGAATATGGTCATGTTAGACAGGTAATAGCAGTTCCTGAGAATTTTCAAGCTAACAACGTAACGGAACTAATTGAGGACTTTGCAAAACAAAAACGAGTGCTAAAGATATCCACAGAGTATCTTACTACTGCATCATCTTACATGCGTTCAAATCCATCTTACCAGAAGTTTTTTGGCAGTGCCGAGCCCATAATCATTACTCCTTGGTTGAGGGTTGGAACAAACAGACAAGTAGAAATCTTTTTGTCATTTGGGGCCACAGAAGCCAAACCACCTGAAGACGTAGACGCGATCCTCGATATAACAGAGACTGGCACTACGCTTACTCAAAATAATTTGAAAATAATTGAGACTGTTTTTGAGTCAAGCGCGGTGTTAATTGCGAACAAGAATTCGTTGAATGATCCCGTTAAAGCTGAAAAGATTGCCGACATGGTTGCGTTATTGAAGGGCGTTGTAGAAGCTCGAAAGAAACTACACATTTTTGTAAATGTAAAGGAAGAGAACTTGAAGATTCTACTTGAAAACCTACCTGCTTTAAGGCGGCCAACGATAAGTAAACTAAGTGAAGATGGATGGTTTGGGGTAAATACCATAATAGACAAAGAAGAATTCATAAAAATGTTGCCCAAGATGCGAGAGATCGCACAAGGGCTGGTTGTGTTACAACCAAAACAAATACTCCCACTTGATGAATTGAAACAGGTAATTTACTAGTGATAAGAACCCTATTGGTGAAGTATGGAATTGCTGAAGCCGCTGCTCTACGCAAATCAAAAATGATTTCTGAACAAGATTATGAAAAAATTAAGTCAATCATTGACAGAGTGATTAGG
>JBAWET010000312.1:0-5997 GCA_049591355.1 Nitrososphaeraceae archaeon | reverse complement strand
TTTGATTCGTTGTCCAATGTCACTGCGTCTTCATCATTAGCCAAATTGGATGACCGTGTCAGTTTCATTGTTTAATACGAAAGAGATTCAGTCTCATGAATCTTATGGTCTGTAAATATTGCAACTGGCGCATCACATTTATCACATCGCCATGAAAATAATCTAATCTCTCTGTCAGAAGTGTAGAAACTGTCTTTAATTTCCCATGATCGATTCTTTGGATTGTATGAAGGTGGTCTATAACACATTCTGTGTTTACAACGACGCATGCTGACAACCATCTGGTGTGCTATGATAAATAATCTTTGTTACTTTATAGAGGAAGAACAACCAGGTGCACTTAAAGAATGTATAGTAAATTAATCACTAAAGAATTTGAAAGGAGACATAATTAAAGCATGGTGGACTCAAGTAGCACCTTCGACAGGTCCAATTTTCTCTGGTCACCAAGAAGTTTCTTCAGGCATGAGTATTACCTATCTATTAGGAATTGATGAGTAACTTACTTCTTAACACAAGCGTACAACCACACTCATACAGTCGACCAGTCCATAAGTACTTGCTATTGAGTCCAATCGAGCCGACTATCCCTTAGATGGTTGCAGCCATGTTGTTATTGTGTGTTTGAGGAGTTAACAGTTGTATTTGCACTTAGAATTACTACGGCTGCAGACGAGTTAATAAAATATGAGGTATACGAGGACTCTAGGAAGGCGGACACCACTTTTTCAATTAATTTATGTTTTTCACGACGCCCATCATTACCATCACATCGTCATTCCAATTTTCGCATTCTTCCAAATTGGCCTCAATTTTAAATCCATCATCCTTCATAAATGGCGCCAAAAGGTGTAAATTTTATTCAGAGTATTTCCAATACTCTATTTCTCTCCCACAATTGTCACACACATATTTTTCACACAACACTGGCTTATCGTAAGTGGTGTCATCCTGAACTATCTGTTCCAAGTAAAACTTATCCGAAGAACATTTTCTACATTGTTGTCCAGAGGGTAAATTCAGTCCCAGTCTTCTCTCTTCGCCAACAGTGATAAAATATGAGACACTCAAGTCAATAAAATCAAGTTGGATAGAGCTAGGAATAGTCATATTATTCAAAGCGGCTACTAATGGAACTACAATGAGGAGGTTCCGCTTGAGATCAATATCGGGCATTTGTAATATAATGAAAGTATTACTTATAAGAATATCTTATCTTTTTCAAAGGTTTCTGAAAGATTCCACACGTTACATTAGTAAAGTCCCGGACTTCGCAATATCTAATTTGTGAAAGCACAGCTTCATATCATATCGTCTTTTTGGACCTAAATTAGTTATTAAAAATTAAGCAAAAAATATAACAGATTTATTGAATGCGACTAATCCTGATATTTAATAAGAGAGATACATCATTTCCCACGACCATCCCATTCTCTATCTATGAATTGCGGAATAGAAACTCCTGCCTCTAATAAGCAATGTGGTGGTCTAGAGGCTAGACTATTAAGGCCATATAACTAATCATCATGATATTTATTTAATTTAGTCATGTAAAGTACGGCATAGATTCCAATCAAAAAAAGATTTCACGTTGTCTGTCGATTTAATTCCTCTCTAACCCATCTATTTTTTCTCATTCTTACAAACAGGGTTGATCGAGTTGTTAAGTTAAATGATAGTTCCTAGACTTGATCTGCCAGCTAGAATCTAAATTTCTTGTTCGTTTCGATAGAAAGATCATAATAGAATAGGTTCGTGTCATGTTTTTCGAGCTTTTATCACAACATAGTCAATAATTTTTTTCTTAGAAGTATTCCTCATCTTTACCATGGATCTGTAAAGGATATTCTCAACATACGACGGATATTGTGTTAAAATTCTTTCTCGGAGTAGTTTTCTATTCTTAAAATAATATTCAGCTAGTGGATCGTACACCCGTGAACCTATTATGTCAATTCCTATAATTTTAAATCCCTGCTTCGTAATTGTTGATTTAACATAGTCTAATCTATAATGCTGCGACGACCATGTCAAAGCAAGAATTCCAAGCTTGATCAATATTTTAATAGGATCTTCTGAAATAACTGTCACGGGTATTGCGATAACAAGCAAGCCGTTGAACTTCAAGATTTTCCAAGATTCTTCTATAAACGAAGAAAGAGGTTTGAAATGCTGCGCAGATTCTAGAGAAATTACCCTATCAATAGAATGATTTGCAAAAGGCAATGCTAAAGAAGTGCTATTAATGAACGAAATACCGTTTACTTCACATGGATTTGACATTACGCCAGGATTTTCAAACGCGCGACAAACAGCTTTGGATGACGTTACCAGTTGCTGACAATTAATATTCACGCAAAATATCTGTGGGTTAAATACATTTTTCCAAAGAACAGCCGGTGCTGCAAAACCACTTCCAACATCAACTAGTCTTTTGGAAGAGTCAAGTTCTGCGATTCTTCCTACCATCATGCAAAGTTTGGATTGAGCTTCAATTGGAGTCTTGACATCATCTACCCAATACCCAAAATTGAGCATATTTGCACCTGTTGCAAGTTTCATTATAGGTGATAAAGAATTGTAAAGGCGAATAACGTCCTTCTCGTTTCGTCTAAATGTCCATAGAAAAACCTCAATAGGATTAATGCCGATCAATGATGTTCTTGTATCTAATTTAGCATTATTTAATTAAGCGACTCAAGAATGCACTTGATCGTCCTGCCAATTTCTTATTCTCAGCTTCTTGTACAGTCATTCCAATTTCTTGCTGCCTCAGGCACTCTTTCTCGTTCAAACTTGCCATCCTCATTTATATTTTGTTCTCAATCATTTGAAAAAGAGAATGATCAAATTGCCGAAAATAAACTTATTTAATTACTCACGCAATACGTCCCTTTTTGGCTTTGAGTAGATTTTGAAGTTCATGGGAACACTCAAGCAGTGTCTGTCGGGCCTGATCAGTATTGCTCGTAACTACAATGATCTCGCCTGGACCAAACTTACAACTATCTATTTCGATGGGAATTTCGAGGTGGAGAGTTCTAGCTATTAATTCAAATAATTTTGGATAAGTTCTGTTATTCTTGTACAAGAATGAGGCGCTGTCCCCATTTATGAGAACATCCTTTTCCACCGGGAATACAAGTTCTTCCTCTGCAATCCATTTCATAATCTCCTCTTCTAATTTTTCAGCTACTTGTATTTGATCGCTATTCCTCGCTTGATTGGCCTCCTCCGCATAGGTTTCCAATCTATCAAAATTCATGAATTTGTGTATACTGAGACCCTAATTAAATCAATTCCATCTTAATACTGAGATATCTTAATGGTTGTCGATATTTTTATGTTTACGACGATATCTATATGAGATTCTATAACCGATGATATTCTACAGTTTAGTGTTGAGGGCCACAAAATTCAAAAATTTCAT
The DNA here is from genome assembly GCA_049591355.1 of Nitrososphaeraceae archaeon. Taxonomy (GTDB): domain Archaea; phylum Thermoproteota; class Nitrososphaeria; order Nitrososphaerales; family Nitrososphaeraceae; genus TA-21. Next base: position 2,567 of record JBAWET010000312.1, on the reverse strand, counting down.
TCCCTCCTTACAGAGCAATTACTTACGACCCACCTTAGATTGGTTTAGATTAAACCTTCCGAGCAATTACATAATAGATAGCGGTTTGGACTATTCAACCAGTACTCAAAGAATTCGCATATTGACGAATTGCCTCTTCTTGAACATGGGTTTGAATCGAACCTGGACGCAATTTCCTAATTTTTCTGATGGCTTCCTCACCATTCAAATGTTCTTTCTTTAACAAGTAAGCGGCCAATATTGTTCCGGTTCTACCTTTGCCAGCTGCGCAATGTACCAGTACCGGCCTCCTATTGGATTCTATTTCACTCTCAAGAAAAACAGTTGTCGATTTTAATTCTGCAATAGTAGGTGCTTTATAATCTTCAACTTCCAGATGTAGATAATTGATGTTATCGTCTTTGTTATCACTATCCTTGGATTTATATTTATCATTACCTATCTCGGTAAACCATCTAGAGGGAAGTGAGATTTCTCTTACCGTCACAATAGTTTTGATTCCATGATCTTTTAGCCATTTGAATTGATCGAACGTCATGGGTAATCCGCTACCTGCAAGTTGATTTTCTATTACCCAACTAAAATTGGTAGGACGAGATGAAATTCGGCTATACAACCACCGATAGGCGTCACCTATGATTGTCATTCGTACTACTATGGAAATCTGGTTATATTAATTTGAATAAACAAATTGATCCCATTTTATTATACCGGCAAGCATTGGCATCTTACAAACTAAATATAGAATATGTTCGCTAAATACATGATCTAAACGAACGGCACGCATACCGTCAAGTCCTAATCTGAACCTTTACAGACGAATCGGTTAGCTCGAATGAGCCCTCGATATTCAATGTATTTTTTAATGCTGATTTAAGATAACCATGAAAAAATTGAGAGCCTTTTCTACCTAGTCTATGTCTAATTACAATGATTTTTAGATCATTTTGATTTACCTCGTCATAAGTTCCCAAATACCCGTATCTGCAGATTATTTTTTCTATATAGTCTACCACAGTTTCTTGTGTTAGTGTTTTTTTCCAGAAAAGAATTGTATCACGAGGTATGACTTCGCCCAAAGAGATGCCAAGTCCATAAATATCTTCTTCTGTATAACAGTCTAGAAGTGAATTCAAAAATTCGCGATTTATGATTACCAAATCAATTTTTGATAGAAATCTAGTAAATTCAGCATAACGCTTCAATATCATATTCACCAAACCGTTTACTGAAACACCCATCCTTTCCGCCTCTTCGTCCAGTATTTTTGAGAGGTCGTTATCTACTCTAAAGGAGCGTGTTGTGGAAGGTGGCATATCTTAACTTAGTATACATGAACATAAATGTGTTTTTTTGTGACCATTTGTGTTATATTGTGTTGCTGATAGTAATTTTTACATTGATCATAAAATTATTCTCTAGTAATGTTCTTGCAAGAGCATATTGGTAAATAAGTTCTCTAAAAAAAGAACAACCAAATCTGAAATTATCACAGAATGTTGTGGGTTAGGATAGTGTGTGATGGTGCTGACTCGAAAAGTGGTAAAAAATCCGCAGTAATTTTTGTTGGATCGGTCAAACTACAATCTGTATAAAGCACATTAAAATAATATGGAGCTCTAACGGATAATGGATTCAGGATGACTAGCAGACAGAATAAAAAACCTCTGAAGGTCATGATTATCGAAGATGAGCAAGATATATTATTACTCTATAAAGATTATCTAATCAGTAGGGGGCATAATGTTTTAGTTACTGCTACCTCGGCATTGGAAATTATTTCCGATTATGAAAAGATCGTTCCGGATATAACCATACTTGACTACAAATTACCTGATAACAGAAATGGCATTGAAGCGGCAATTAAGATCTTAACCACGTATCCATCAGCTGCGATTTTAATGGTTACAGCATATGATACAGTGAAAGAAGAAGTGAAACAATCAATTTTCGAAGGGAAAAGATTTGCCATCCTATTCAAACCCATAAAATTAGCCAGATTGGAGAACGCAATTTACGATATCCTAGGGGCAAAATAATGTGTATCACCGATAAAAGTTATTGGATTTAGGGAATTACGGAGGATTCGATTAACTGTTGTCTAATAGAAAGTATACTTTACCGCACGAGAATGGAATGATGGGTAGATTTTAATCGACGAAATAAATCATTTTGTTTAATAGTATGATTTGCATATGTACGGCCGAGCCTATATATCGATGTCAATCAGTCAAAAAATAAAATTTTTCAAGAGAAACAAATAAGATCACCAAAAATCTTATTGGAAACAAGGAAGTGAATATACATAAGCTTCCATCTGACAGATGATTGAGACCGTTCTAATCTCGCAAATCATGATAGGTGTTCTTCTTGATAATATGATAAAACCGCCACACTGTTCTTATTATGGGAACAAAATAACTATTTTAGTTTATCTAATCGTTTATATCTTAAGGTATTAATAGAAAGGTCCTTCTATATTAATACTTCATCTTACTGTAATTGAAGATAAAAAGACTTATGATTGAATAGAACTTTTCTATTTCGCAGTTTATTGAATCTTAAGC
>JBAWET010000311.1:0-7747 GCA_049591355.1 Nitrososphaeraceae archaeon | reverse complement strand
TCTTGTCATACCGCTTCGATTCTCCAAAACTACTTTCCCTATTTCTACTCTTGTCATAGCGATTAAATCTGCCCAATCTAGTTTATCACATTTGTCCTTGTTTGTATCATCAAGGGCAGGCGTACATATAGTTGTTGTTGTTCTATCATTTCCATCTTGCTCGATATACTACTTTTGGATTATTCTGCAATTCTCCTAATTTTGCACTGTATGAGTGTTTGTTTCGGTATTGGGGCAACTAGGACCAGTAACAAATAGATCGGAATGATCGTTAGTTCAACTTATTAATCCGAAAGAAACTATATTTCTACGAGTTGAAAATGCAAATACACATTTGTCCGATGTCCATCAAGTACTTCCAAGGGTAACATATTGTAAATCGTCAGTACATATTATCCCTGATTTACCCCTTGAACTCTTGAATAGCTATATTATTATCTCTTATCGACTAGAGTACCTAGATACCTCTAACGTTCTTAAATAACGCCTCGGACATGGAATGGAACATATGGAGCAGAGCTGTTTAGCATCTTTTCAACATAGTATGCGTACATTCTTTCTTACAGTCAATCTAGTAATTCGGACCTGACAAAATTATAGTACGAATATAAATTTATCTTGCAAGATCCGAGAGCCAGATTAGGTTCAGGTAATGTTCGTTAATTCAGGCTAGATGCAAGAATTGCAAGTATAGGACTCCCATGTTTTCCTCATGTTCTGCTATAGCAGAACCAATATTTTTCTATATCGTTTTTATGTTACTAACTGGTTCATTATTATGCATGAAAGTAGATTCCATGCGAGATCTGCTGCAAGCTTTCTTCTCTGCACTACATTAACACAACTATTTGCAAACCATCAAGAGATCTTCCCATATCAGCTAATTTAGAACGATGCCACTGTATAGTTCCTACCATAAGATTACATTTCTAAATATGTTTGAATATCTTTAAGATATTTAATGCGACAGGTTGGTACCACATTAATTATTTGTTGTCTAGCTAATCTTTGTCATTGCCAAGCATAATTAAGTTTCTCTAGGCCCCCAATTCCTTCCAGCAGCGATACACGTCGATCCGTTATTTGGTGTTCGGGCCTGAGCAACAGAGATGATAGAATTAGTCAAGATTCAATGAATGTCTAACTGAGAGCAGATTTCTCCCCAAGACGTTCAACCATTTGCTTTCCTCTAGGAAATATCTCTCTCTTCAAAACCTCATACTCTATTGAAATCCTTCCTGGCCCAGTTATGAAGAGACTGATGCAAATTGCCATGATAAGTAATTCTAACTCATATCCCCCAACAAAACCCTTTGATAATTTTGCTACAACTACCGCGCCAATCATCTCAATTATAAACAGACCTGAAGCTATCCTCGTTAGAATACCAAACAATATAGCCAATCCCTCTATCACTTCTAAAAGAGCGACAGGAATAGCAAGTTCAGGTGGTAGACCTATGTTAGGAAAGAAACTTTGAACTCCAGATATATCTGTAATTTTTGGTAATCCGTGCAACATAAGCGTCAGTCCTGCCAGTATTCTAATTGGCAGAGGCCCAAATTTCATTAATTGAAGACTATTCATGCGTAGAGTCATTCATTTTCCATGCAATTTAAGGGCTCTGATTTGATGCATGAACGGATAAAACATATTTGCTAATGCGGGCAAAACAAGCATCATACAAGAAATATTCCTCTTGTAACGTCCTAAACATAGAGTTTTTAGTTTAATCTTGTAATGAGAATTACTTGGTGATTTGGGCCTCTTAAATATCCCTTGATTGAATCCAATGTTTTGAAGAAGCGGCAGGACATCCAACAAGCATACATGGATTCAACCCGTATATTTGAACTAGTCTTATCGCGGTTATTTATTGTGAAGTGCTGCTGATTATTTTGATTACGCACTCTTTATTAGTAAACTCTTTACATTTGTAGCTATGGCGCCATTGACCATTCATGAAATATTCCAGATGCCTGATATTGTCCCTATTTGTTGTAATACGCTCATGACCATTCTTGGCAGTCGTAGATCGTGCCATTATTTCAACTCTTCTTCTCATGGTAAACAAATAAGGTTTGAAACCATTCAATAAGAACGTTTAGTCTCAATCGATCCATGTTTCAAATTACCCATTATTTGTTCAACTAGTAAAATAAAAACCAAAAATACTAACAGCAATTCCATTATCATCTATGGTTATCGTGGAAATGGCGTTTTATGTTGGTATCGAATATGTTCTTATTAGTATATTTTCGAAAGGAATGTTAACTTTAGACCCGATAGTTGGAAGATAATCACTATAGACTGCATATGTCTATAGAAAAACTTCTAGCATACTAAAAGACCAATTCAAACAATAACTACCATGCATAATAAAGGATCGTGTAGAGTCTGTCAGTCCTATTTTATACCCACATCAGGCTGTAATGCTTGTACAGAAAATGTGTCATGGATAAGTAACAAGTGCCACAAAATAGAAGGCGAGAAACATTCGCACAACTTTTGTAGAATCGGATACATAAAGGAAGAAGGTAATAGTAGTTCAACTATGGTAATAAATTCGAATGAAATTGAGGTTTTAGGGAATCTATTAACGTAGCAGAAAAAAAGAATCAATTTGAAATGGAAGCAAAAATTTTTAATCAAAAAGAGAAAAGAAATATCATCTACTCGTTTGTAGATTCTTATCATAGTCTATGTCTTGATAAGAAAGAAATAATACTAGCACAAATACAGGCATGCGAGAGACTGCTAAAATATGTCACGGATGAAAACGACATGAGCATTCTTGGTAAAGAGGTTGCCGAATTGAGATTAGCTCTAGATCTTATGCATTAGTAACGCGCACCTACAGATTCGATTTTTAATGCTGTTGCGCTTAAGGTAAATCTAATCCCTTTCAAACTCATCTTCATCACTGTATGCACGTTCAGCATGTTCTGATATGTCCAGACCTTCCTGCTCTACCTTGGCCGACACTCTTATGCCTATCAAAACATCTATAACTTTCAGGATTATGTAAGTGCCAAAAAAGCCCATAACTCCTGCGACTCCAACGCCAATGGCCTGAATTAATAGCTGACTGGGATTACCATATAACAATCCATTGGGGCCCATCGGATTGATGATCGAAGATGCAAAAATTCCAATAGCAAGTGACCCGATAATTCCTGCAATCCCGTGTACTGAGCTAACGTCTAGTGCGTCATCAATCTTTAATCTGTCTTTTAGGAAGATTACCCCAAGATAGGAGGCAATACCTACTGCTATTCCTATGAGGAATGCATGCTCAACGCTTACATATCCAGAAGCAGGAGTTATCCCTGCAAGTCCTGCTATGGCACCATTTATCGCTGCGATGATGCTTGGTTTACCTGTTCTCAACCACGATAACCCCACCCATATCAAAGCGGATACTGATGAAGCCATATGAGTATTGATTACGGTATTTCCAGCAACACCACCTGAAGCCAATGCACTCCCAGCATTGAACCCAAACCATCCCAACCATAATAGGGCGGATCCCAGTACCGCCAGAGGAATACTGTGTGGAACCATGATGGCTGGACCATAGTTCAATCTTCTGCCTAGGATTAGAGCCGCGGAAAGTGCGCCCATTCCTGCACTAGTATGAATTACAATTCCCCCCGCAAAATCCACAACCCCTAATTTGCCCAGCCATCCTCCACCCCAGATCCAGTGTACTAGTGGATAGTATATTAGAAAACTCCAGACAGCTATGAATATAATAAACGCGCTAAATTTCATTCGCTCAGCTATGGCACCAGTGATTAACAATGGAGTAATTACTGCGAACATCATCTCGAATTTTGCAAATAGGACTCCTGGGATTGTAGGAGCATAGTTAGCTAAAGAATCATTAAATGGAACTCCTTTTAGGAATGTCCAGTCAAGATTACCTACAAGACCTGCAGTATCGGGGCCAAAGGTTAAGCTGAATCCAAAGATAAACCACATGACACTCAAAAGGGCTAATCCAAAAAAGATCTGCATGAAAATTGAAACTGTATTCTTTTTTCTGAGCAATCCTGCTTCAAACATTCCAAGGGCCGGAATCATTAGCAGTACTAGACTTGAAGCTACGAGCATCCAAGCTGTGTTACCAGTGTCTATTGGCAATAGTTTTTGTGTATATTGTACCGCTAATATAAAAAGATGTGCATTATCAAACCATAGAAAATGTTTTAAGGCAAGAATATGACATAAATTTCTTGATTAAGGCAGAGATTGTAATTCCGCAAAACGATGTACAAGCGATAGACGATGCATTAAAACAAATTCATGTTGGTGGGATAACTGTCTTTAAAGTGAAAGGGAGAGGCAAGAGCATCGGCCCTTCAATTCATGCTTCCAAGGGTACTGAGATATTCACGCCTGAATTCAATGACAAGTACATTTTGCAGGTGGTTGTACCCGATGAAAAAGAAAATGACGTGATTAAGATTGTCAGGACCAATTCGAAAATGGGAAAGATCTTTATCTCGCCCATTAAACGTGCAATTGATATCGGGTCTGGTCAAGAAAATGAACAGGCGATCTAAGTACTACTATGTGTCGTTCGCTCATTGCTACGGATAGATGATCTTGATAGGTTGTTATGTGCGTTATAGTCGAACTGCATAAAATTCTATACAGTTAAATTTGGATATGACATAATAAGGAATAGTAACAAAGTGGCAATTAGTAGTCGGGAACACGTCATAAACAGAGACAAGCTACTCGAAGTAGAAAATTATAATCAAACTTTTGAGCTGGTTAAATATGCAGTATCTGCCGTTTTTGATATGCGAAGAGCTGGTCTAAGCCTTATTCTACAAGGTATGCCTTCTGGTTTAGGCGCCTATCATATCCTGGGTTCCAACGTAATAGTGCTTAACAGGTTTGTATTGGAGATAATAAAAAATACGGGAAGATCTATTGAAGAGTACAATTCATATCTATTCACAGTTTTGGCTCATGAATATATTCACAGCTTTGGAATCTTAGAAGAATCCACAGTTAGAAAAATGATACTGGAACTTTGCAAAAACTTCTTCGGTGAAGACCATCCTACCAATTTGTTGGCAAAAGATCCAGTGAGTCTTTTTCCTCAACTTAGGCATATATTTAGTGACAAGTTTGAGAATAGATTTGAGATTGTAAAGGAATTTGATAAAAGTAATCAGTATTATATACAGTAACATATCTATCCTCCCAAAATACATGTTTAATTGGACTCAATTTAGTTACCAAACATAACCTTTATCACTGCAATCCATTTCAGATCCACAACAATTACATCTTAAATGACATGATTGTATTTTATACATTTTATTACCACATTTAAAGCAGTTCAATTTAATAATCACCTCTTAAGTGCATAATGATCATGGTTTAATTGAACCTGTCACTATCTTAGCATCTGACATGTATATATTAAAGGTATCTTGGTCGGTTGCGAAAAGGACAACCATGGTATTATTGATATTAGATATTATAACTAACACCAGCATTTCCAAGATTATTTTTTCCATTCTAATGCTAAGTGGCTACCGATATTTCGTATTTCGGCGATAGAATAAACAAGGGGCCATCTATCTGTCTCAGGCAGTTATGCTGTCTTGACGTATTAAGTCTTGATCTCCTTGCATAGGAAAAAGTAAGTCAAAATTAATTTGAAAAAGTTTAAGTCGCAGGGAGATGAACGTAAAGTTGTGTCAAAAAGCACAAATTCTGAACCAGCAGACGCAGAGGGAGTGCCATCTTCCAGCAAGGAAGAAATCATCAGAGGATTGAACGATGATCTTGCGAGAGAGTACAAAGCCATTATCCAATATGTGGTTTTCAGTTCCACGTTGAAAGGAGCCGAGTATGGAGACATAGCGGAGCAATTAAAAATACACGCGTCACAAGAATTGTCGCACGCTCTGGAACTGGCTAGGCAGATCGACTATTTGGGTGGAGACCCTACTGTGAAAGGGAAAGAAGCAGAATATTCAGGGGATTCCAAGACGATGCTTGAAATCGATCTGAGAGCTGAGCAAGAAACTATCAAGAACTACAGGGAGAGAATCCGTCAAGCAGAGCGCGCAGGTGAATTTGCTTTGTCTGAAAAATTAAGAACTATAATCGCACAAGAACAGGATCACGAAATAGATCTAAAAGACGCCCTAGGGCTGCGCTGAAAAACTGATTCTATACGTTATTATGCCAAGTAATATGATGACGAAACAATAACGCGGCTCGATAAAGTTGAAAAGGTTGGATTAGTCACAGACGGTAATAGGCAAGATTCTAAATGCCCTGTCATAATTAATGAAGTAATTGACTAGGCTACCTGAAATGCTGATATCTTAAAGGAAATTATTGTTATTGTATGTTCTCATTTAGGGTAATTTGTAAGCTATTTTGAACTATCGTGAACATAAAGTAGTTTAACAGTTATAACGAATCCCATTATTGCAAGAGCCCCCTCGAGTCGAGTAATAGATACAGCCATCTCTTAACGTGGGATTGTTGAATGAAACAGGATATTCTGTCTCCGACCCATCGTTATTTGGGATTAATGCGTTATGTGGTATGAACGTTATGGATTCCGGATCATTGTTGTTGACATCGTGTATTCCGAACATAAGTTGTGATATTTCAACATGGTATCTGAGAGGATATAGAAAATTACCTGTCTTGTTCCACCATTCCATTCCAGTAAATTGATTTGCTCCCAAATATTGAAAATTCGTATCCAGATGGAGACTGAATATTTCGTGTTCCTTTGTCTCCAGGTCACTCAGTATATAACTTATACAATTCTTAACTTTATCCAAGACCAACATTCGTAAATAAGAGTGAGCTATCTCAGGAAGTATCTTTACGAATCTGTATCTATTGACACCATGAAATATTCCTTCAAAGTAATCTTGGTTATCAAACTGACAGATTAGATTCAATTCTATTGGTATATTCTGCACGTTGAAGAGCTCAAGAAGATACAGCATCCATGATTTATCGGGTATCTGATTTCCGTTATCTACTGCCAATTTTATGACATCGCATATTGCAATAACATCCTGCGGGAAGAGAGGACGATGTTTGTATTGGTCAATTATCCGACAAAATGAACCCACCCAATAATGCAATATCTATAAATATTCTTTTGGATCTATTATATTATGCTTATTTTAGGCTAAGGGAAATCAAACTCTAAAGTTCAGAAAAATCAAAATTGGTGTCCATCGAATTCGATCTTGCGATCTAATATGTTACTACGAACAGGGATCATCATTCACGTTATGTGTAATTTTATCCTTTAATCATGGAAAGTACCTGAAATATGATCAAAATGAGAAACTAAGCCCAGCATTAGAATTCATTCTTGCTAAATCATCACTGCCAGTGAAAGTGTGAGCGAATTATAATCTCATCATTCTGCTGTTTCATGGGCTCCCATGAATAAAGGTGAAAAAGCTGTTTTCATAAAATGTGTCACAATCACGCTTTTGAACACTTTTAGACATAAGGCACTCTCAAAGGTTCAAAACGTAATAGCCCATGATATATTCCCAATCGCGAGTGCCAACATCATCCTATTAGAATAGGGTTTTGTTGATCGTATTATATTTTCACCAAGGTTGGGCGAAGGAATGTAAACAGTTGATAATAAATGTATGAGATTTGAAACCTGTCTAGGTTGTGCAGCCATGTCTTTTGAAAACATGAGTTGGATGACATTGTATTCAATTGA
>JBAWET010000310.1:0-1536 GCA_049591355.1 Nitrososphaeraceae archaeon | reverse complement strand
GTCTAGAGAGACGAGGTGGCCACATTGTTATTTGATTTTATTGTAAGTACATTTGTTATGGCCTTTGGTCTTGCATACAGATGGTTAGAGCAAAATGTAATAAGCTATATTCTGAACTTTGTCCGAGGCTTTGAGCATGCACTAGTCATGCTTACTGTGATTGCCTTTTTATTAATTATGGTATACATGTTGATCAAACATGTAAAAAGATTGCCAAAATACTACGGGATAGAAATTGTAGATATTTTTGGCAAAAAGACTGTCCTTGACGGCTTGAGGCTTAATTTTGTTACGTATGATGCTGCTAAAAGTTATTCACAGTTCTATACCAGTTTGTATGGAAAGCGCTATCAATTTCATGTAGTCGGTCGTAATAGGATCGTAGATCCGTTTAAGGAAATAGTCAATCTGCTGCCTCGTGAAAAAAAGTGATGGAGTAGGCCTGTAAGATTAACTGCCCTCTAAATCATTAAATCGAATTGAGCTAATCGGAATATCCACACGAAGCAATCCAAGACATTGCCCATTCTGTGGCAAGGAATCCATTAAAACAGATAATCTAATTTTTGGCTGAATCTCCTTTGCGTTGAAGGAGAGTTAATTTAAAGTCTAATACTCGATATGGAATATAGTGTTAGTGATGGAGTGTGCATGTTGTGGAGAAAATACGATTTTGGACAAAGAAACTGAACGGTTAGAATCGTACAAATGTCAGAGTTTGCATTAGGTTCTGACCAGACGTCAGAGGAGGTCATCGATTCCTTCTTCGTTCAAAATAAGCCATTATGTGTTTCATAGCGTAAAGAATTGCGAATGTTCCTCCCAAAGATAGCACAATAACAGAGATGAGCCATATTGCATCATTCGTTCTGATGAACAAACTTACTCAGCCCGGCTAGATTTTTGACACTCAACTACTCCTTTTTTAGTCAGACTGACCCAGTCTCCCTCAATTTCTATGAGATGTTTTCTGTCGGTATATTTTTTTAGGGTATCGAGTACTAAGGAATCACTTGCTGATCTATCGACACTGACACCAATGCGTAAGAGATATTTGCTGAGGAGGTCCATATTATAAAAATCCTTTAATTTGAAATCTGTGGGAAGATTATTTTCGCTAGCATTTTGGTCCTTGTCACAAAGTTCCTCCATAAAATTCCATATTATCATATTTTTATCACGATTTGAAATGGTGACCATGACAGACACTCGAGTACTTAATAATGTCTTGTTCCATTTAGCAATTCTCTTTTTCTTCGATTTCTTATTATTTTGTTACCTCTTACCATAGATAAGAAGCCCATTATTATCGTCAGCCTAGGCCTGTTTTCCTGTTTTCCTATTCCTGTAGCCACAATATTCATTATCGTACTAATGGCTAGCTTGCTCGCATCTCAAATCTCATACCCTGCTCATCAGGCCAAGAATCTATTCATTCTATTTCATATTATAACTCTTTGAGCCCTTCTCCTCCTGTTACCTTGAATATGTCAAGAGCCCTTTAGACACATCGATAATTGCATCCATGTCATCCTC
>JBAWET010000309.1:0-5573 GCA_049591355.1 Nitrososphaeraceae archaeon | reverse complement strand
ATGTAGATATAACGGTAATACCAATTGATAGTAATGTCCCTTTGAATATTGTATTTCCTTTTTATCTCGAGGGAACATGAATAGGATGTATTTCAGAAAAAATTACAACGAAATCGTGAATTCCATTTTGGAGCACATGATAAAAGGAGTGACAAAGGAAAAACATACTTTTCGTCGGTCAAGATTAAGATATGATTTTGAGTGTAGGCCTGAATATCGTCCGGTAAAGGAAGTTACTCTAGTGGAAGGTTTCCTACGTGCTAACAGACATGTCTTCAAGGAAGGTCAGGATTACCTAGTTAAGGATAATGCCATCGAATGGATTGGTGACAGTTCAGAAATTCCAGATGACAAGTCAATCTTCGAAGTCACCTATTCTTTTGAAAACCATTCGCGGCTAAGTGATATCAATGTCGGCAGTGTGCTGAGAACTCTGGTGGAATCAGTAAGTCGAGAAATTGAATTCGTATATGAAGAGATGGAAAATGTCTATGATTCAGGATTCATTGATACCGCTAAAGGGGACGCTTTAGATCTCGTGGTATCGATACTTGGCATCAAGAGAAAGGAGCCTACACGTGCATCTGGGACCGTAACCTTTCTAAGAGATACACCTCCACCTGAAATAACAAACAGTGATGTAATACTTTATGATGGTAGAGAAAAATATGAATTAAAGATAAAACCGGTTATCAAGGTTTTATCTCTTATAGGATATCTTAAGGGAGATAAACATACATTTCTACAGGGAAAGGACTACATGCTAGAGTCAGATTCAATTCATTGGCCTGAGGAAGGAGAGAAGCCGGATTTGAAAAAAGAATTTACTGCGGAATATAGTTCGTTTCAAACTATCAAGATACCGAAGCGCACCATGGTATCAACGTTACCTCAGCGAAATGAAACAGAACTTCTCTTTCAGACCACACACGACTGTGTTCTTCAGAAAGTTGGTGAAGGAAAATGGGAGGGAGAAGCTGAGATTCTTTCGGTCATTCCAGGTCCACAGGGCAATATCCTACCAGGAACAATCAAGGTAATGCCTACACCAGTTGAAGGCATTGACAAGGTAATAAATAGGTCAAATTTGGCTGGCGGAGCTGGCCAAGAAGATGATGTCTTGCTGCGAACAAGGGCAAAAAAAATTCTTGATGTGAAAGGAAAAGCTACTCTAGAGTCACTTAGGACAGCCCTTGAAGGGATCGAAGGGATTCAAACTACTCCGGTCCTGATTGATATGCCTGAAGGAGTTCAAGGAGTTGTAAGGGCAATCATAGATGGAGGCGACGAAAAGGAAATCGAAAAAGTCATTGAAGAAACAAGGGCTGCAGGGATCAAAGTGGAATATTCACGTCCCAAGATGGTACTCTTAGACATCAATATAGTTCTAGTTGTATCAAAAGAAGTTGAGGATATTCAAAAGATTGTGTCAGCATCTGAGATTATTGCTAGGAGTTTCGTTTCGTCATTGAGTATAGGCGAATCGCTCATTGTTAACCAGCTTGTATCTCTTCTTCTCGAAACCTCTGGCGTGATAGATGTACGCACATTGACTATCAATTCTATAAGGGAGGCTTCTGCATCTACTATTATCGGTGCCGGACAAATAACTTCTTCAGCAGAGAAAGCAGCAGCTTTGGAATCACAACAAGAAAATATGGTAATCATGGATGACGAAAGACCATACCCAAGAGATATTCAAGTCAAGGTGGTAAGAAAGGCATAATGACTGAAAGCTACTCGAAAATAGTGGAAAGACTTCCAAGGTTCTATAGGGCTTGGGACCACAAATCAAACGCGGCTTCGCTCATTACCTCAGCAGGAAAAACCCTTGACGAGCAGAATAAAGATCTCTTTGGAATAATGAGATCACACTGGATAGATTCTGCGTTTGCAGAGAGCTTAGACAGGCTTGGTTCGATGTTTAGGCTAAAGAGAAGGAAAAATGAGCCAGATGACAGCTTTAGAACTAGAATAAAATATTTCATAATCGAGTTTATGGGGGGGGGAACAAAAGAGGCAATACTTGCACAGACGAAGCTATTTTTAGGACTAAGAGAAGGGTATCAGGAAGCTCTTTTGATTGAAAATCCTCCGATTGAGCAGTTAGTAGATAGGTCTGTAAAGAATGGCGAGGCATGGTTAATGAAAAGTGCCAGTATAAATGACGAAATTTTTTCCCTTGAATTTCAGGTAGAAAAAGGAAAAAATGAGTTACTAAGCCCTAGTATTACAGATATAGAAAATAACAGATCTATTACCTTTAATGGCGTCATGAAATCTGGACAGAAATTGACAATAAATAGTGAAGGACACGCCAAATTGGATGAAAAAGATGTTACAAAGAAAATAACTAACTCTGGTCTCATAATCTTGAGAAAAGGTTCTGAATGGACATTTAGTGAATCTACGTCGCCAATGATTGGGAAATTTGATGAAGGAGTCTTTGATACTCATGTTTATGAAACAGCCGTTCCGACAGCTTCTGTTCGTATCAAGTGGACGGCGCATCTTTTATCTGCATTCGAATTAAAGGTATTGAAGAGTTCAATTGAGCGATCAGGTGTTACCGAAGAGGAGTTACGCAATATGGTTGACATGATAAAGGCTGCGGGTATCAAATCTTTTATTACAATAACAGATAACTTGAACCATGAATCTGCTTCTATCAAAGCTGAAGGGGAGGAGGCTTCATAGACATGACTGAGTTTACACCGATAATAAGAAAGGCTGGCGAAGTCATCAGATCAGAGGACTGGAACTCTATTCAAGAAGGATTGTTGGCAGAAATTGTGACGTTAGAGCGGAAAATTGCTTCTTTGAAAAATTATATTGAAAACATGTCTGAAAGAATTACGCTGACAGGACTCGAAAGTGCAGCAGGCCGCTCGTTCGGATTGGATGAAGAAGTTCCCGGAGAGGCAGCCAACTATAGGGTAAAGGCTATGGGAATGATAACAAGACAATGGGTTACATCTGTAATAGGAGAAGGCGATATCTGTCATTTCGGTATTACAGACTATTTCGATGTGCTCTACTTTTGGGCAGGGGCAGAAAATGGTAATCAGAACATGCTGGATATTGAGTTAGAATATGCAGACGATACTATAGCAAAAGTACTTGAGAACGGTTTTGTGAATGACAAGAATACTCTCAGTGAAGCATCTGAAGCCAATCCATATATCGAGTTTCTTTATTCTGACTTTGGAATATGGTACAAATATCAGGTTAAAAATCCCCATCCTGATGTCCAGGTAAGATACATTAGATTCAGAAATACGAATCCAGAGAGTAATCCTCGAATAGGTAACACTATTCAGCTGAAAACACGGGTGCATCAGCTTGCATCATGACAGGGTGTTGAATATTCTTTTAATGCCCGGGTGGCGTCTTTGTTATTGTTGTTGGATATACCTTCAATGAAATTGGTGATCTGAGCTGTTCGAGTTTTTGGACGTGATCAGAGTTGAAGTCCAAAAGGGACTTGAAGGCGAAGGCAATAAACAAACCATAATTGATCAGAAATTAGACCCCAGTAAACCCGGCTCACTTCCAACTATCGCGGTATATGACACAGGCTTCAGCTTTGAAAAGACGGGCATAGGGGAAGCAATGGGTGTTACTCGTGAACAAACACAAGATGAATTCAGCGGGGACGGAATCAAAACCAAGTTCAAACTAAGGCACAGCACTGTAAGACCATTAATCTCTGTTGAGGTACCGGCTAACAATAAGCTGACAGAAACGACCGATTACACTGTCGACTATTTGAAAAACGAGATAACCTTCAGAACGCCGCCACCTAAAGTTCAGAAAGGAAAGAACAATATTTTTGTCACATATTCACTAGCAAAAAGCGCAGGGGAAGTCAAAGGGATAAGGGTCAAGATTCATTGCAATTTTGACATCTGGGCAAAAACATCAGCTCAGTGTGATAAACTAGCGCTTGGTGTAGTACGGTCAATGCTTTTTGCAGAAGACAATCTTTCAATTAAGGGAATTCACTTAACTCCTCTCGGAGGGACGACCATTTCGGACACGGATGGCGGAAAAATAAAGGACCTATTTGCAAGAAGGCTGAATTATCGTGTGGAAAAGGACATTAGCTTCGTCGAGAAAGTACCAAGAATAGAAACGATAGAAATTAGCAAAAGCAAGGTCTAGAGCCGTGGTCTTTGTTTATCAGATCTAGTTAACTTGTAAGCATAGTTTATCAAAGGCTTTAACGTGACCCTAAGCAGTTCAGACCAAAACTTTTAGTAGAAATCTAACCTCCGATGATTACATTTGGTGCACCCATAGCAATCGGGTTCGGTGCCCCGACTTCAACGATTAAATCTCCGACCCTCGCTGCGGGAAGATTGTTGATAAAAACTGTTTTGCTTCCAACTGGGATGATCCCACCTACATGAGGTTTAAGGACGTCAACTAATGGGCATGTGTGCATATCAGAAGTGGCCCGCCAAGCAGGCAGCCCGCCTATAAGCACGTTTACACTTCCAGGTCCAGGGACTAGAGGAGTTCCATGACCTGTTAAATCGCCTACACGGGCGGCAGGGGGCATGAGAAAATAAAATGCTGCGCACTCACTTAAGCGTTTTTACACTCGAACCCGCAGACACGCCAACTTAATGGTCATACAGATGGTTTTGTTTCGCTGGAAGTTTTATCATCAGACGGTTTTGTGGTTGTTCCTGTTGTTGTTGGAGTTTTATCATCCGCCGGTTTTGGTGTTGTTACTGTTGGAGTTTTAACTTCGGTGGGTTTAGGTGTTGTTGCTGTTGGAGTCTTATCATCAGTTGATTTTCCTGTGGCTGGTTGCTCTCTACCGCAACTCTTGCAAAAGCGTGCACTGGCTGGGAGCATCACGCCGCAATTCACACATTTTTTTGTTTGACCTGCAACGCCGCCGCTGGGCTGCCTTTGGCAGCAGTAAGGACAACACACGGAATCATCTGGTATGTTCCGCTGACAGAACATGCAGAATTTTGTTTTTGGGGAAACCATGACTGGAGCAACTTTCTTAGTCTCGTCGGAAGGTACTTCGATTTTTAAAAATAACTTTAAAGTTCCGACGTTGCCGCCTTTACCGAATCCTTGTTTGCCGCCCCTGTAAAATACTTCAAATATGTTATTGGTACCGTTAGCACTGTACTTTATGAGGTCTGTCACGTCTATATCCGATTTCTCTACGACTTTTAGAGAATATGCATCCTTTGGTAGGTCTGCTATTGGAACTGTTTTACCGTTAATTTTAATCGGACGTGATGGATCCAGGGCACCTTCTTTAGCAGAGGTGAGATCGATAGAAAAGCTTAAGAGTACTTTCTCAATTTTGTCATATGCCAAATTGATCGTTCTTTCGTCATGGCTTCCTTCGAGGGGTTCTGAAATCCATATGTGACGAATATGACTGAAACCTGTTGCCATCTAGAGCCAGCACTCCGTTTTTGAACTTAGCATAGTCGATGATGTCACTTCATCGTTCAGGACACATTTGTAGCTAGAGTTTTTCACTAAAGATAGAATTAAAAACCACCTTTTAAATTTTATATGTGTTTAACAAGCAACCT
>JBAWET010000308.1:0-18033 GCA_049591355.1 Nitrososphaeraceae archaeon | reverse complement strand
GGAGGGATGGGCAAGAATATTGGCAATCTTATGACTAGCGATACATGAACCGACTAAGGGACTATTCGCTAGATTAATTTGAAGAGATTTGTCCATTTTTGAATCTCAAAAATGGTATCATCCTCTGTATCCTAATGTCATTTCATGGCAGGACCTGCTATGTTCTTCGGTTTCATGCTCTCCATCCTTCTTGTCTATATCGAAAACGATATTGCAGGTATAGCATCGAATGAGTCTAACCAAGTCTAATGTATTTCATACTGAACTTCATATAAATATAGAGGAGTTTCATCTGGGTCAGTGAAAAAGGCGATACCAACTAGTCGTCCTTCAACAACAGTTGGTTGGATATTACCTGTTACGCTACCTTGCAACTTTCTAATGTGTAGGAGCGAGTACCAAATACAAAGCATATTTTAACTTATTTTATGGTAAACTGGAAAAAATTGGAATTTCTGTTCTTTAAATATATGTTTTTATTATTTCATTACGCACATCATCTTGATGGATGGGGACAAGATATGTGACTCGCGTAGTACTGCCTACATGGGAGGAAAGACATTTGAAGATTGTAAACAAGAAGCAGTAAGAAATATCCAATTATTCTCTAAAGAGATACAAGATACTGGTGAAATCTCATGGAGCCGTATCCTTGAAATTGCAAACCATGACGAACTGGTTTACAAACTAAGCTTAAAGTTTCTTAAACTACAAGGATATGACATTGGTAACAATAAGACACCCAGAGTTACACGATCGAGCAAAACTGAACCTCAACTGCCATAATAATGCAAGCCATAACGATAGTTATTCTAATTGCACTTTCATCGGCCATATTAATATCATATGCTATTTCCGTGCTCAGAACCACGAACTTATCAGTCTCCTCATTTTATACTAGTAGTATTAGTGATTCCAAGGGCGATGCCAAACTCATTGCGCTTTATAAATCACAAATAATTCCTGAAGTCAGAGATTTCCATGATATTCTCGCAGCTAATGTCAAAAGAACACATGATAATAAATTAGTACTATCACTAGACCTTGCAGGAGACCCAAACAAGAATCAAAAGCATGAAACTGTGTATCTATGGGTCATCAACTATACCGACTCGTTAACAGGTAATACTCGATTCTATACAGTCATAATACCTAATTTTCCGCCAGATTCTAACTTTAAAACAAAAAATTGGAATTTAGCAATCTTTGATAATGTTGCTAATGCCTTCATTACCCCATTATCAAAACTCCCAGCCATGCCCATTGATAAGGTTGAAGCTATGATTGACCCTATTTTGCTAGGTAACCCCTCATCCTTTGATTACAGGACTAGCGTAATGATACGGGTAAATAGTACTTTTCTCTCCAAGCCACCAGACTACCTTATTGATTCTGCTCCTGACAGTGACACATTCTGGTTGAAATGGTTTGCATAGTAACATTAAAATCAATTTGACTCTCGAATTCGACCTAGTTTGTAAATTGATAACAAGGAGCAGCAGAGTTAAATCACGAGACATACAAAGAATTTCTTGTAGATAAGAGACGAAATGAAAATAAAATTACTACTTACTGCGTCTAGCGCCTTGAAGGAAATTATATTAAAGAATTTAGATGAAGTTAATCTAACTGCAGATGTTATCGACTATGATCAGCCCCTGTACCCTCAACTCAAAGACGTAGAGATACTTGTAAACAGTTCTGCAAAGATCGATAGATCCTTTATAGATGCTGCGCCAAACTTAAGGATGATTCATCAATCTGGAATAGGTATTGATAATATAGATGTAAGCTATTGTACCAAAAAATCGATTTATGTAGCAAATGTTCCTCTGGCTAATGCTATCTCAGTCGCAGAACATACGTTATTCCTTATGCTCTTCTTGGCAAAGAATGTAAAGAATAGCGGTACTCCGAACATATCAGTTATGAGAAGAAGATTCAGCAATGCTATAGGATCTGATTTGCAGGGCAAAACTCTAACTATAATTGGTTTGGGAGCCACAGGAATTGAGGTAGCAAAACGAGCAAGATCATTTGGAATGAAAATCGTTGCGATAACTCAGCCACCTTTTTCAAGGAAAGGTGTAGACAAAACTCATTACGTAGATAATATCGCTGGCCCTGAAAACCTTCTGCAGTATCTTGTCGATTCAGACTTTGTATCAATTCACACTCCACTAAATGATGAGACTAGAAATATGATTGGAGAAAAGGAGCTAAATTTCATGAAAAAATCTGCATATCTGATAAACGTTGCAAGAGCTCCTATAGTAGACAAAGAAGCATTATTTGATGCATTGAAAACGAGAAGCATCGCCGGAGCTGCGTTTGATGTATTTTGGAATGAGCCACCAATAGAGGATGAGAAGCTCTTGCAACTTGATAATTTTATACTAACATCGCATATTGCAGGTTGGACAAACGAGGCTGTGGAAGCTACAGGGAGGAGAATAGCTATAAATATTGCTAGAATCTCAAGAGGTGAAGTTCCACTTACAGTTGTGAATTCCGAATTGATACTCTAGAAGGATTCTAAAGCAAGGGATAAAGACCTTGCCTAAAATCCTTGAATCTTTCTCTTCGAATATTCCTAGCCTGGGCTATGTCAATGTTTGCTGTAAGTACTTGTGGACTCTCAGATAGAATCCTGGGCCTCGGTAAGGCAATATCATTTCTTTTATTATAGGAAAAGTCAACGATTATACTTTTTCCTCCAAATCGGCCAGTGCATACATTGGGAGCAACAACAGGTATTCTATTCTCTAGTGCTCTTGCTTGTAGATATATATGCCAAGGTCCGACACCTTCGGTTTTAATTTTTGACGGAAAGAATAACACGTCTGCACCTTTTTTTGCAAGCACTCTCGACACCTCTGGAAAAACGGCATCATAGCATATAACAACACCCAACTTGAATTTGCCAAGATTGAAAACTTCTGCTTTAATGCCAGGTTTTACATCTTTCCGCTGTAATCCAAAAGGATGAATTTTGAGTTGCCTGCCGATTAATTTACCTTTTTTCGATATAATTGGACATGATACATAAATTTCATCGTCAATCCTTTCCAAAAATGCTCCAGGTATTATGAATACAGTTTTCTGTTTTGCCACATCAAGAATAGCCGCAAATTCTTTTTCAAAATCATTTACCACAATAGGATACCATAGTTCAGGGAAACAGATGATATCAGAATTATCAATTCGTTGACTATTGACAATTCTCTGAAAATATTCTAATGCCTTCGCTTTGGATTGGTATAATTTGGACTGTATTAATAGGACTTTAATCATATTGAGACATGATTAATTAATTAATTCTCCTTATACATACTATGTCTTTATTTCTCCTCGAAAGGAGATTGCCTAGCTTACTTTGGTTAAAACCTTTTATCTCATCGAATCATAATCAAACGCATGTCGGAAGACCACATTCAACGGTTAAGGGAGAAACAAAAAGAACTAGATAACCAGCTCAATGAATATCTGAGCAAAACAAAACACAGTTGGGATGAAAGCCTCAGAATAGGTCAAGAGCAGTATCGAGCGTTTCTAACCGGTCAAATCGAAGTAGTCCAAAACCAAATGAGGTCAGCAATTAGGTCAGGTAACGATATGATGATTACAATGTATAAAATGATGCTTGATGCCTATTTTCAAATGCTAGGACTAAAATATTGATTTTACGCCATTTAAATAGGCTGGATTTACTTATTATTCGTCATGCTAGCACCTATTAATTTCCCAAGCTAGTTTATTAAATATTTTAATCGCTACAACTAAATATGCTGGAGAAAAATAATTACATTAAGTGCCATAAAGCAGTTACTACCTATCACTACAGTGCAGCGAATAACTGCAGATAGGACATATCATCTTACAGAATTTCGCGATCAATGCGTTGTTAGATCTATTCATTTCGTCTAATTTCACTTATTCTATTCAATAACCTTGCACCGTGATCATTATCAAAAAGGCTGCAATAGGTTTTTGATTATCAATTGAACGAAATTAGTCAGTATTCCCAGTAGAGATATAGGGGTACAAAAGGAGATAGTAAATGTATGGGAAGGAATCCTAAAAATGAAGAAGTTACGTCTGTAATAAGTAGGAACATAAATTCTGGTCATGAGAAGGAATATGACGATTGGCTTCGACGTTATTTGGCATTTGAAAGAAACGCTCCTGGCTACCTCGGAACAACAATAATTTTGCCTGGAGGCAGTAGCTCAACTCTGCGCTATATTATCAATCGGTTCACAGATAAGGCCCATATGGTCGCATGGGAGAGTTCCCAAGATGCGCAAAATCTATTAGGTGAGGTCAATCATTACTCCACACGGCATTATGAGAAAGCTACTGGTTTAGAAACTTGGTTCACTTTGCCGGACTTGAAGAGAACTTTACTCGCTCCTCCCAGATGGAAAATGGCTATTGTCGTATTCGTTACCGCATATGCGATTAGCTCAATATCACGATCTATTCTTGATCCATTTCTAGGACACTGGCATATACTGGCCAACAGCGCAATTTATAGTGGCGTGTTAGTGGTTATGCTGACTTATTTTGCAATGCCCTTACTGACTAAATTACTTAGACGGTGGTTATACCCAAGCCAAGTAAGATATCTGCAGAGTTAACCTACGATGTATCTAAGGTAATATCTATCATTATTTTGCTATTAGTAACGCGGAACACCACGAAAAATGTAAGTTAAGTAAAGATCCTTCTGCTTACCACATGGTTTGTGCTTTGTATACTTTACGTTCCAACATTTAGCCATTGACTCCTGTTTGTCTAAATCATAATTCCTTTTGTTAAGGCTAATTCTGTGAGTGTCTAAAATAATATAATAAGGTCTGTCATTATACTCCGGTATGACTATTATGGTCAGGTGTAAAGATTGTGGGAATGAATTTCAGTCTCAGCTCCATGTGGATAATAACTCATTTGAAAATCCTGCGAACCCATTAGCCGGCATTACCGATAACTGCCCGAAATGTGGTAAGATACTTATGGGATAAACAAAAATATTTCTTCAAACAATAGCATTATCGTAAGGATTGAACCCGTTTATCATGTCTAGTTAACAAATAGTTGATTCTGCATTTCTAATTTCTAAATATTGGAGATATCAACAACAAAATTAAACCTAACAGCATCCATAAATAAATCACATTTCGATCTATCTTTTGAAAATGTACATCTCGCTATATATCATCTTCAAAGAATGGTCTAAAAGGCACATCAAAACCTGGAGAATTGTTTGTAAATTGCTTTATTGTGATCATCCTGCAGATTTTATCTTGAAACTCCGAATGTTCGACGATCTTTGTTTTGCAGATAGGACAAACGGTTCTAGGATTCAAGAGACGATGATTATATCTGTCTATAAACAAGGTTATAAGGATATTAAAAATTTTATTTCCTTGTACTTCGAAACCGGTAATGAACAACAAAATGAAGCATACGTTTTCAGATTTACTTAGTAAACTAATAAAATAGGAATTAATGCGCTACTGAAGAAAGGCTTGAATTTTTGGGAAGCAAGAAGGATAGAAGCAGGTAGGAAAAAAGTCTACTTTCCCATCTGTTTGTGTTGGTGATTAATTTCCAGACATTATCTGGCCCCTGATGGCCCCTTTCGGATAGATTTCAGTATGTGCATTTACATATGCTTGTCCGTTCCTCATTACTATCAGCAAGTCAGAGAGTTCTCTTCCCTTCAAAGGACCTTGCAAATCATCTTTTGTTATAGTCCCAGTTAATTGTATTTCTGGATTATCAGGATTTTTGGCCGATTTTGAGTTTGATAAATTAACTAAGACATCACCATTTTGTCCAGAAGTGCCATTGTGTATATGTGCCTGAATTATTTTCTTTAGCCCGGTAAGATTGACCCAATAAGATATCTGTGAATCGTTTTCATTAACCAGAAATTTTGCTGTTCCATTGGCTATAGATTTTGTAGGAGGAACTTCATCTTTTCCGGATAATGTCGCAGAAAATGTATGTGCTCTCTGTGCTTGAATGGTTGCTGAGTTTAGAATCATAGCAACGATGCCCAGTAATAGAATAGGGACAAAAATGGATTTAGAAAATGTATTTTTTTGTGCCATAACTTATTTTAGAGCGGCATTCAATAATAAACTAACTCTGTAACCCAAGAAATTAACAAGAAATTGGAACATCTTTTTCAGATCCGATATAGCTTGGCAAGTTAGTTAATAATGGAGCAAAATTCATTTGTCTTTAATGAGTTTTGATTTGATTTGATTTGATTTGATTTGATTTGATTTGATTTGATTTGATTTGATTTGTGCGACAATCAACCTCGTCTTTATCCTGCCATGGGACCAAGTTGTACTATATATTAGACATATACAGTTGATTTTTAAATCTAGAATTATTGACATAATAGTTCACAAGATACTCATTCAAACTATCGGGAATGTCTATTAAATCATGTCTTCAGCTCTCTCTTCTAGGCATCGGGTTAAGTCTCGTCTTCTCAATTGTGGATGGATTTGGGGTTGCCAGCTCCCAAAGTTTTGGTGCTGATACCGCATCTCGAGTTTTGAATAATAAATCAATGGATTTAACGGGAAATGTAGCGAACTTGATAATTTTAA
This sequence comes from Nitrososphaeraceae archaeon, assembly GCA_049591355.1. Lineage (GTDB taxonomy): Archaea > Thermoproteota > Nitrososphaeria > Nitrososphaerales > Nitrososphaeraceae > TA-21. The sequence goes on along the minus strand of JBAWET010000308.1, from coordinate 11,401 downwards.
TCCCAAATGAGGGACATGAGTCTCCTGAAATGCCAGAGGAACAGAGATTAATCAATCAACCGTATGTTCCTCAAAATGTTGTGGTAAATACTGGAACCAATGTCATATGGTTCAATGGTGATGTCGACCATGACCACAAAATTACATTAGTAGATGAGAATTCGGATCCAGTATTTGAAAGTGGAGAATTCAAGTTTAGTACCTTAAGTAAACCATTGCTATTAAATGACACTGGTAAATTCAGTTACTCTGAATCAGATGTCAGTCAGGATGATCCAAAATTTGTTATGGAAGGCACTATTACTACGGTTTATAACAATATTTCTCAATCAGGTAAAGCGGAAACAAATAGTAGCAATGGAAATTATGATACAGTCACACTTCTAATGGTACCGGCAAAGGATGTCGAAGAACATGTTTCCAATTTACAAAATCAAGGATTAGGTATCGTCAGTCAGTATACTTTTAAAGACCTGCGTGGCGGTCAGAAGGGAACAGGACCTGAGCAGACGTTACTTGTACTTGGAAGCAAAGAGAAATCCTTAGATAATTTACTACCGATACTTGAGGAATTAACTCCTAAATTACCCTACAATTGAACCTCGTGATCAAAAAGCAAACACATCTGCAAACTTCATGGGTAGTCCATTCTCCTGATAAAGCATTCATTGATTTCACTTTCTTCCAAATGAAATATCTATCTGAGCGTCAGTCCACCAGAGACAACTAGATGATCAACACTAAATATTAAGAAATTGTGAATGCTGTTACCGCTAAAGTCAGATGGATTGGTAGTAATTATATTGATAAAATAAATTATAATAAGAAAACAAAATAAAACTACGATTAGAAGAAAAATTCTTACTTTTAGATCCTTGAAGCTAATTTTGTTTTTTGGATGAACGTCGTGTTCCGATTTATTTTGAGGAGATTTTTTAAATGGTGATGTGGATCTTATTTTTTTAGAATTTAATAATGGAATTTTCTTTACAGTTGATCCATCTAAAGGGTTCTTTTTTGCTTCATACAAGATAACATGCTTTCCATCCTTCGAAATATTCTTAAACGCGGAAAGTGCCTGAGTATAGTCCTCAAATTCTCCACTAGATGATTTTGATTCTACTATCCAATTTATCACTAAATTTGGAGACTCCTCATCGTCCTTCAATTCTTTTTGTAAGTATAAACTAGAGATAATATAAAATAATTGGACGCAAAAGGTCGAGTTAACTGCCGGAGGTTAAGAGTAAAATGTGATACACAAAACTGATGTGAGGGGTGTGTGGTTGGTGTTAGTACCCCTTCCACCAGAGGCAACGTTGCGTAATTGGTATAATATGCAAAAAAATATTTAAGTTTTTTTTGGGGGAATTATTATTAAGTAATCTGTCTTATTTCTAGTGTGAATAATCAGTTATCTCAATTGGATTGATATATCATTGACACGGGCTGGCCGTTTGTGAATCATATTTGACACAATTTTTAGACCCATTCAATATGGAATAAGTCAACCCTTTGGCAATTCGGGAGTGAAATTAGAATTCTCAGTTCAATTGGGAACATGTTTCATAACGATACATGTGGGTATGGGCCCGGAAGGTCTGTGAATTGTTATTGACACAATTTTTGGGCCGTTTTAACGTATACGCTGGCAATAGCAGAATGATAATTCTAAACCATTTTCAAGTTCTCACCCTCAAATTCGTATACGTGTACCTCGTCTCAATCGTAGCAATCACTTCCAACCCTTTATAAGTTAGAAGAGCTGAGAGGAAAGCTATAAGAAAACAATTAGTTTTAATCATTCCAATTCTTGCAGCAATGATAGGCATGATTGCAATAGTAGGTGTGAACTCCATAAATGCACAGAACATGAGTACCCCAGAGGGTAATATGACCAGTGGAAATGCAACTAGTGGAAATATGACTAGTGGAAATATGGCTGGTCCAACCAATATGACGTCTCCTTAACCTCTTTTTTTGTTATCAATTATCAGTTACATAACTTAAACAAAATCTAAATCAAAACTGGCATGGGGGGAGAACAGAACCCCAAAACCAGTGTTGTTCTAAACGTTCATTGTTATATTATGGACAAAATAGTATAAAACCGTTAATCAAGCGGCGGAGTCCTCATGGCTGGCTTGGAAGGACGAAATTTCGGAATACGTTGATCATTTAAGGACTATAAAAAATATAAAAGTTAAAACTGTCTCGGAAAGTACTGAGGAAGTTCTTCGCAGGGAAAACTAAGCCAAGTGACTTGTACTTATTTGAGTCTCAACCGCATCAATTAAGTCAGGTATGCTAATAGGTTTTTGAAGGAATACATCGACACAATTACTTTGTTCAAAGTCTTCCTCATTCACTTCAAAAGCACTGATTAACACTGTCTTAACAGATGGATTGATTGCTTTTACTTTCGTCAGTAGTTCCAATCCATTCATTGTAGGCATTCGGAAGTCACTTAAAACCAAAGTATAATTTGACCGATTTAGTTTGAAATGTTCCAATGCTAGCAAGGAGTCGGTGAATCCCAATACATTACTATCTCCAATTTGGGATAAAGCATCTCTAAATAGACACATTATGTCATGTTCGTCATCAACTATACTCAATAATTGTGTTTTATTTGACATTATTGGTTAAATGACAACATTTCCTGTCATTATTTGCTCATTTCCGGATTGTTATTAATAAAGCTAGGAGTAACAAAGTTAACTAAATGTTAAAACTTCGATTCCAGAGTATAGTTTACCTATCTTAGGCATAACAGCGGATTGGAGGATTGGTTCCAAATGCTCCCTCCAATCCGTTCTCTTATCAGGGCTAATTCATTATCTAAAGTACCTATAAATGCGGTATGGAATTTCCATTCTTCACCTGTTGCTTCCTCCCTAAGTTGAAGTTTGTTTTTAAATAGTTACGTCAGGAGTAACAAAGTTTTATCTTTTAATTTGAATTGTATTAAATAGCCAAAATCACGATATTGGGCAAAGGTGTTTTTATCTTTCATTTGGCCATACATCCTTTGGATGAATGCCCATGCGGGAGGCTCCTTTTGAAGATTAAACATAGCCTGTCTAACGTAGATAGAATGATTGAAAGAAGTCCTTCAAAACAAGAAAAGAAAACGTCAGACTTTCTATCGAGAAAATTACTGAAGACCCCCCAGTTTTTTGATTATTATCTTTACTCTATGTTAGAGTAACCATCTCCGGGTATTAGAAGGCAAAATAAGGGTTTTATTTCATATTAAGGAAGAGCGTTGTGAAAGTGGTTAATATGATGTAGTTACCATATTATCATGGGCATCAAACGTGCCTGTATCCTCTGTAACAAAGAGATCCCTAATTGCCTTGGCGGTATCAAGTACGATGACTTTATTTTCGACAGTTACGGCTGCGTGACGACCTTCAAGAAATTAAAGGCCGCGTTCGGTGATTTAGTTCAATTTAAATAATCAACAGATTTTAGCAATCAAAAAAGATGACGGATTTTTGGAATTAAAAAGTAAGTGAAATGTCCAGAAATCTTTATTTTTGACGGAGTAGTATCTATATTACTAACTTCATCAGAAACAAGCATTTAGGAGTAACCTCCTATTACTTCATAAGGTTGTAAGGCTTGGGGACCAGTTTTACTGGGCAAATCAACAACCTTCATTGTATTTTTATTTACCTCTTGTTCAATACTTAATATTGAAACGATTTAACTCAACATTGAAGAAACCTAATTTACCACGAATAGGTACAGGGGTATCAAATCTTTCTGCCTGGTAAACCAAAAAATCAAATTTTGTTTATCGTAAGTTGAACTTGCAAAATGTTTGTTTTTATCCTTTAAGAAAGAATTCTTGCTTCCGTAAGAGATTACATCGTAAAGACTAGCCTTTCCAACAACAGCACCGGTCACAAGTTTTGCTTGGTCTATTTTCAGTCTCTTACATGCCTTTTCGTCAATGTTTTTGTACGCATGTACAAGAAATTGACCTCTGAATTTGGTCTTCCATTTTCTAACTTCAATCGTCTTCATTCCCGAAACTAGAAGTTCTGCAAAAGGCTGTTTGAGTGAAAGACATTTGAATACCATTGCAAAATTCAGAGTTTAATTTTTTTCTATTTTAGATTAACCTGCCGCTGTCGAATCTGTACTCAGGTGAATGAAGTATGTGTGCTGTGAATTATTATTTTTCATAAAGCTTCTAAGCGGCATTATATTTGGCCCAGGAGTAAAACCTGCAAGCCCTTTAACAAACTGATTACATAGTTCGTCAAGTGTAATTAGGTTGGGGATAGCTCCAAATTTCCTTTTACCAGCAATTTCCAATTTTGGAGCCAATGAAGACTTTACCATACGGACAACCCTAGTTCTCTGATTTAGCGTGATATCAGTAGGAATTTTATGAATATCTAAAGCGATGCAATACTTTATGAAATCATTCCTGTTAGATATAATTTCAGAAACATTGTTTAACGCTATAAAAATATAAAAAGCCTGTTTGTTCCTGAACCTTCGTAATAAATTGTAATGTTGCTCAGTCTTGATTACAAATTTTGTATAATTATCATTTCTGTTGGAGGTATATGAATATGGCTTGTTAATTTGGACGACGATAATTCTTCCATTTCGTAATATCTGCATTAGAGGGTCAGACCCTTGCTCATTTCTTTCTACTCTCGCCGGGGAAATAATAGTAAGGTTTGATTTAAGCCGCTGCTTTATTAAGAGTGATAAATCACAAAGTAAATTTACTTCTGTTGTTCTCTCGCTAGCGGTGCTCAATTTCAGCCTAAATAGAGAATCGTGTAATAAGTACTAAAAGTATTCGCTGGAGATTTTGATTAGAATCTTAAACTCGAATTCTATATCCAGTTATTAACGGAGAGTATTACTCATTTTTCGAAATAAAACCTAAACTCCTAGTCGTCACATGTCAGTTAGCTAGTATTCTGGCATGCCCCCATAGGGACCGCCTGGTGGTGGTGCTTTCATACACTAGCATTTTGCTCTCTACAAAAATCTTTTTATATTTTTAGATACTAATATGATTAAGTCGTAGGAGCTGGGGGTTACACCGTTATTCGTAGTCATTAGTGAGGACCCCCAATTTTTGATTAATATCTTTACTCTATGTTAGTATAAAATAACTCCCTTTAACATCTTGCCAATTAAAATAGACAAAAAGTTCTGTGCTCTGTCTTTAAGGGAATTCCTAAAATTTCATTATGGAAGATAATTTGAGCGGCACGGAATCAATAGTTTTACCGAATGATATATTGTCGAAGGAAAGCTGAGTCTATAACAGAACAACATTCTGAACTACAAAACGAAATATATTCTTCCTTGTTAATTTCATGAACTTTAATTTGGTAAATCTTTTCTATTTTCTTTGTGTTTTGATTGTAGGAGAATCAGTCACACCTATTCTAGTATCTGAAAACGCAGGAAGAACCCCAATTTTTAGCCAGTTTTAATCTATTCATAAAATTAAGAATATGTTTTTCCCTCAAATAAGAGGAACTGGACCTAGAACAAAGAGCATGTGTTTAATATATTAGTCAATATATTTAGTTGTCAATTGTCTTTCCAATCACTTCTAGGAACGAAAATGAATGAATGAACTAGAATTAAAAGACTTATTTGTTAGTTCGATAGAATCGGGCCATATTTTTGACAATAAGAATCGCAATTTGCCTTTTATAAATCCCAAGAATGAAATTAGAATTAAAAACGAGGGTTACTTCGGTCAGTTTGATTTGGTAATTGCAATTTTGCACAGAAATAATAAAAGTTTACAAGCTTCTAGCGAATTAGAATCTTATCAGAACATTCTCATGAGAACGAATCAGCTGACTGAGCTCGCCCGGAGTGAAAAACGTAGGATTGACTGTATATCATTTTATCCAGTGGAGCTGAAATCGAGCAGGGATGTTTTAGATGGGCGTTTGCCGAATCAAATAATGAATGCAATTCTCACTTTTGGAAGGTCTATGGTTGTTCTCGATAGAAAGCATATCAAGAGAGCTTCGCTCAAGTTCATCCGAATGCTGCCTTCAACTATTATAGCTCATACCGGAAGAAAGGACTACTTTAGAGTAATATCTGTATTCGATAGAATCGTGGATACCGGAATGTTTAATATACCTAAAAGAAGATTCGTAAAAACGTTACTCGATAACGGAATCTCTGAAGGGATTGATAAGATATACAGAAGGCTTTCAACTCTAGAGCGAATAAACCAAAAACTCATCTTTAATCAATTATACAATTCTGATGCCGGATTCTTGAAAGAAGAGGTTGATTTTCTGCGTCAATTTTCCAGTATAGAAGCAACAATGTCATACAAAAAACAGATATTGAAATATGTGAAAGAAAGCGAGTCTGTCAAAATCACCGATTACTTGTAGTTGCTTCAATCGATCCACTCAATACTAAAGGGACTCGTCTACTAATTATCTTTCTTGTAATTACCGTGACAAATCATTATCATCTACGTTATACCATTTAGTGGGAGGTACGTTAACATGAGTACATTTATTTTAAGATCCAGTCAACAATAAATGTCAGTACAAGTTATTATTGGATGATGAATAAATGAGGTTATTATTTCCCCTTGGCAAGTCGAATATAGAGACTGCCTATATAATGAGAGTATTAAATCCATATAGATGATGTAGATCTACATTATTGTATAGGCGACAGTGTAAATGATACGAAAATCCATTCCGAACCGGAGTAAAATGAATTCCTGGGTCAGGAATAAGGCTGCCTATAAAAGACATGAATATCTCAGGGATAATGTTGTATGGAAGTATCAGAAATGTGAATCTTGTATGCAAAGATCACTATTTTCCTGTGTCGCGTGTGGATTTGTTGGAGTTGTCATTGGAAGGTTGAACAATTATCAAAGGTACCTAGTTACTTCTTTGAAGATTTACAGTCACAATAGTAAATCTCTAACGTAAGGCGCTTGCTGTAGCGGGTTATCTCTAAATCCAATAGTTTTGGCTAATAACCCTATACCATCTTACGAGGTAGCGCAAGACGCAGCCAATGTATATGGAATTGATTGTAATTGATGACCCAATTCATGCGATGTTCTATCCCTTCCCATTTTTTCTAATAGAAGATGGTATACAATGGTATGAGAATAAGCAACGGCATGGAATTCTAATTATATATTTAGTTTATCTTCTATGGTTGGGAAATATAGATATAGCTCCCATTGTCCATAAATAAATTCTGTTTTATTTTAGACATTTAGTTTTTCATCGTGATCGATGTGAAAAACATTTATGCTAGTCACTAATGAGACACAGAGTTGGAAACCAATAGGCCATTGGGAGTTACAATTATAGCTATATTACGAATAATAGGAGGCATTATACTTTTACTTGGAGGTATTGGTCTTGTAACAATTGCGCCCTTTGTGGGTCAATTGAATGTTAATACTACATCTAGTACAACCGACAATGGTGTTCCTGTAACACCCAATGGTACTGGTATCAATTTATCTAATAATTCCACTTCATTTCTATTCTTTGCCGCATTTATTGGAGTAATCGGCTCAATTTTAATAGTCTTGGGAATTGCAAGCTTTGTCGTAGCATGGGGTCTTCTTAAGGGTAAAGGATGGGCTTGGACCGTTACTATTATAATTACTATTATATCATTGGTTTTTAATGCGCTTTCAATTGTTTCTGGAAATATAGGAGCAATTGTAGGAATAATTATAGATGGCGTGATAATTTACTACCTATATAGGCCGAATGTGAAATCATATTTTGGAAGAGTAAGGGGGCCCACCATATGATTTGTCTGTAGTTTGTTCCTATTTTGTTAAGGTGTTTAGTTGTTGTATTTCATTACATAGAAAATAGCATTTTTATATGTTCATAATTATAATTTTCAAATTCAAACCTATCTATCCAGCAATCTGTAACTATATATCTTTCTATCTTCAGTCATTATCTTTAAATGATATTTAGGAAACTCAACCATCGCTTCCTTTAATTCTTTTTTATTTTCACTAATTTTGTATGGTATGATTTCATCGTGAAATGTCCATCAAAATTTTCGGCAGTTCCCTTCCAAAAATTCAAACCTCTAAACTCTTGGAGGGCACGCAAACTCAATTGAAATATCATTTATCTAGATTATTGTAAACAGATATGTTTTCGATTTCAAGTGTATTAAATTCCGCGGGCCTGGACAATGATACATTATTGTGCTATAACTTTCATCCTTCCTGCTCATGCTTGTGACTTCCTTGTCATTATTTGGTACGGACTCAATTTTATTTGGAACGAATAGTTGGGTAAGATGATCCAAACTTTAACAGTGAAGGGGTAGGGAAGGATTACTTAGTTTGTTCTTACTCATTTTCCTTGACATCAATTCGTCCCTCAAACTCCTTCATAATATTAGGACGTAGCTTCTCGTATATTGCTATGTGGTTGTTTGCAGGGTCACGGAAAGTACAACATGGACCAGGTGGAATATCTAATCTCTTTTCTTCTTCCCATCCCTTTGAGCGAAGTTGGAAAACAGTTTTTTCTAGATTGCTGACATTGTAAATCAGTACAATGTCGTTCTTCTCAAGGTGATTGGCTAATAAGATGTAAGGTTCCTCTTCAGATAGTACTATGCACGCTACCCAAACTCCGTACGCATGAATTTTCCACGATAGTTTGCCACCTAAGGTGTTCTTATAGTAATCAACAGATGATTCAAAGTCTGGAGCGGGTAAGTAGACAAAATCAAGCGACTCAAACATTATTGTATACCTCCTAAGGTTAGTCCTTTTTTAAATTAGGGGTTATCAGGGAACAAAAATTGGATAATTAGTACGCGCCAGAGACAGATTTCAAGTCGGCAACATAAAAGTTTCTGAGCAACAGCCGTGTATGCACAGATATCCTAGGCTAGACCAAAAATGTCTGCAATGAAGTCAATCAGTAGAAAATGAACTTCCACACGAGCAGCTTTTTGTTACATTTGGATTGTTAATTTTGAATCCAGAACCCATCAAACTCTCGATATAGTCAACGTTAGCCCCCTTCAGGTACTTCTGGCTGTAGCTATCAACTATGACTTGTACACCATTTTCATTAATGAGAGCGTCATCCTCGTCAGCCTTTTCCTCAAACCCCATACCGTAGGAGAGTCCTGAACATCCCCCTCCTGAAACATAAACACGCAAGTATAGATTGCCCTTGTTTTCTTGCTTCATGAACTCCATCACCTTTTCGGCCGCCTTAGGAGTGATATTGATTAAATGTGTTTGCTGTGCGTTTTCCATATAGATTATTCCATCAATAAAATATAAGAACCTTGTGCTTATGTTTAAAAGGAGGCAGTTGTTCGCAAATGAGTTTAAACTAGACTATATAAGGTGCTGATATATGGATACAAATTACACACTCGAATAAACAATAGTATGCCGAGGGCTGCAGCTGGATTGTGATTTCACAAAGGCTACGACACAAAATTTAGTATTTCCTGTCCAATTGATGATAGATACTACTTTCCATAAATTGGAAGGTTTTTCCAAATTGCCTCCTGATATATGAGAGGAATTCTCTTTCAGTCATGTGATGATATTCACAATCAACGATCATGAGTTTCAGGATTCTTTTTTCAAGAAGCGAAAATTTCAATCAATCGATCATGCAAATAGTGAAAAGCCAACTAAAAAGTATTTTGACTTCCCTATGTAGCTCTCGTTAATATGTCTTCGTGTTCTCCTTTGCAGAACATGTCTGCTTAGTTTAGGAATATGAACTTGGGGTTGGTCGATGACCGCTTATTATTACCGTGTCTGCTAACAATTTTCATCATGATACTACTTGCTTCTACTGCAAAACTAACAGTGTGCAAACAACACCCTAGTACTCGTAAATCATGTAATACGCTATTTCTTACGAGCCCCTAGCACGGCCCAAGCACGGGCGATGAGATGGATCGAACCATCAGGAGCGATGGGAAGTTTTTTTCGAACATATTCTCTTAGGGCAACTCTTTTTTCTTCAGAAAGCGACATGGTGTAGGCGGGTGCGGGACCCTGGCCACCAAGAAAGGGGGACCAGTAATCATCGAAATCGGAAAAAGTAGTGTCAACGTCGATAGGCCAAACTTTTACCTTTTCAAGCTGAGCATTCCTGAACATTTGACTAAGAGGCTCCTGATGACACAGCGGAAAGCGTCGTCCTTCATCTAAAACAGTTATCGTTCTGTCGAGAGCAACCGCAGCGTCCCAAAAGTACCGAATGAGTTGCATATGGCCCGCATAATCCCACACATATGCTGCAACCGTTCCACCTAAGCGCACAGCTCTGATCAGCGCACTTAACGCTAGACTTGGTTGAGGAACAAAATTGAGTACTAATCCAGATACTACTGTATCATATGCGGCTGGCTCAACAGGGAGTGATTGTGCGTCTCCAAGGTGAAAAGCAATACGCTGATCGTGGATCTGCTCGCAGGCAAACTCGATATATACTTCAGAAGTGTCAACCCCCACAACAGAGTACGGAGACGCAATATCAAGAATGGTTTGGCTGAGTATACCTGTTCCACATCCAACGTCTAACCACTTAGAGTCCGACGGAATTTCAAGCGATTTCAAAAATTGGAGGGCAACTAGTCTGCTCCACTGACCTACGTAGTATTCATAGGCGGCCCCATTGGCCCACATGCCTTTCCGTTCATGGAATGTCATATTTGTATTATTTTACTTAGAGCCATATTGTGCAGCAGCATCAGTAACGATAGGAGTTTGCTTCAACTATGGCTTGTGGCATTCCCTTCTTTAGGTCATCAAGGCTCATTACCGGATGCAACTCTACATGAGCACCCATTCCACTAAATAGTGGTTCAGACAAAACGGGTATCTGGTCTGCACTCTCTATATCAACAATAAAGGAAGCCACTCTATTGCCATCTGCCTCAAAGAAATATGTTGCTTCAGCCTTGACTTTGTTTATATATTTCTCAATTTTTTCCAAAAATTTTGGGTCCAGTACCATTTTGTTTCCGTCTTCCGTAGGAATCTTGGCAAGTATTAAGAATCTCATTCTTCAGGACAAAGATGTTCATTATATTTATGGATATGCTACATTAATTCCTCAACGGGAAAATCTGGGCGTGTTTATATATATTGTTAGACGTGCTTGTATATTCTACTTTTAGGATGATAAAGTTACCTCCCCTCTCTAGTCGGGCAAACCTGCGTACAAGTTGCCGAAATGGATTTCTATCTATTTGTGTTCCCTTCTGCTTTTCAGATAATCAAATAAAAATGTCGAAAACGCAGTATCTGTCATGATTATAATCGCTTCTTTAATCATAAGCACGATGACTCTCACTAACTCTATGAAGTTTGAACAATCTGCATATG
>JBAWET010000307.1:0-10658 GCA_049591355.1 Nitrososphaeraceae archaeon | reverse complement strand
GACTCATATGGGCTCTTTCGGATCAATTTAATCAATATATATAGGTCTTTTAGCCAGCGAGATTAATAACAAAACAATTGAAAACACTCACCAACGTCATTTTTCTGCTATTAGTAATAATATCTCTAATCTGCTCTATATTATTTGTATCCTACACCTCTGTATATGCGAAAGAACGCGACGGAAAAAATAATCAGGAACAACAAGATTCAATTGAAATATGTTGTGCATGGGGGGAACAGTTAGCAGATGGTAAACTAACATACAAGATCACCGGTGGGAATTCTGGCAACAGGCAGGCCATCCGAGCGGCTGTTGGTCAGTGGGATTTAAAGATTGCCGGTTTGACACTTCAAGAAGTAAAAGACGACAGTTCCTCGGCAGATATCTATTTTAACTTTAAGAAAGATGGAAGTTCCCTAGCCGGTGCAAAGACAAAACATGGACTTTTGACTGCTGGGCTTACTACTTTTACTTTAAACTGGCGCGGGCTGATAGAAGAGACCCATGTGACAATCGCCAAGGGAGTCTCAGGACGAGGTTTTTCTTCCGATCAGATGGAGTTAGTTGCAAAACATGAGATAGGGCATGCACTTGGATTGGGACATTCTAACTTTAGAACAAGCATCATGTCAGCTACTATAAGCGATCGGCAAACTGGAGTGATCTCTGACTGTGAGATTAATGCTGTGTTAAGTGCCAACGCATGGAAACTTGTAGACAATTATTCCAAGCCACATTCAGCAGCAGGTTCAAAAATAGAATGCTAAATTCAGCCAATTTTGGAAGTTTTGCAATATAAAAATGAGTTAATTAAACCAATACACTAAACATTCGAGGATCCAAATGACAAATGTATATCTAGAAAAGAACTGATACGGAAGGCAAATTCAAAAAAAAATTCCTATTTTTTGATAGTGAAGGTGTCTCTATCGTCCAATGACCTTATTGATATTGTAACACGATATTTTCCTGAATTCACTTTGTCTCCCCTTTCCTCTTCCTGATTCCAGCTGAACCTTTTCGAGGCACCTGAATCTAGCGTAAATTTGTCTGGTATCAATGAGATTGGAACACTATGATCTGTTTCCAAGTTGGTAATCGAAATGTCTGATAAATCAGAAAAAGCTACTGATTGTGCTCCGTTATTCTTAACAACAATGGTAACGTCTTCCCCTTTATTGTAAGTATGTTTATCAGCAAAAATGGAAATGGAGTGTTTTTCAGAAGCCTGAATATCTGAATCGTGAATTCTAAATTTATGATTATTTTCCGATGTTTTATCACTATTTCGTTCTTCCATTCTTTGGGATGCGCGCTCACTAGTAATGCATTGAGTTAGACTGTTTCCTTCTGAAGATGATGGGCACGAATCCGATGACGGGCATTGAGAAGAACGGCCGACCTGAGAACCATTTGTGCAACGAAATTGACCTTCATCTGAGATGAACGCATAAACCTGCTGTAATTCACTTGGCTCAAAGTTTAGAAATATATTGAAAGTCAATGATGTAACTGAAAATAATGATGATATAATGAAAATAGTACCAATCATTAGGCAGGATACACAAACTCCAATGTTAGTCTTATTACTAACCATTAGTTGCTATATCATCGCTTTCAGGTCTAATAAAGATGACGTTCAAAATATTAGCAGGATGCGAGATGGCATGTGCAAATATAGTGCCTACGACGCTTTTGTCAGCGATCGCAAATTCCAGCAATGCCGCCTTCAGCACTTTGCAATCTAGTTTGCGTTGTAGTCAAAGTAAAGTAGTGCTCGAACTATAGTATAATTTTTTCTTACTACTAGGAATGCGTTGTATACGGTTGTGTGAATGCGTAACGTCTTCTAGATTGAAGCACGTTTTACATCTCCATGAGATATATTCACCACACATATCGCAATTCATAGTAGGTATCAATTTAGTACCACACACTCGACAAGATTCTTTATTAAACAAGCCGGATCCTTATTCTATGAAAAAAATTCTCCATTTCATAGGAAGTATTTCAATTTTTAGACATATAATGGGTAGAATACCATGGAGGGGGTGGGAGTCATCTTTGCTCCAATCAATTGTTTAGGTCAAATTGGTTAAGGTGAGACAGAAAGTTTGGATATGGCCAGATGGGCTCTTCTGCCATTTTTTCTGAAAAAAAAGGCAGGCACCTTGTTGTTATATAAAAAATTTCGGAAAATTAAATTGCGAAAATTTTCAAACCGGTGTTATCTATCATGTTGTGTATAAAAGGACATGCAACTCTTAGTTATTCAATCATGCTTGTTCAAGGGAGGTGTGTCATAGGTTGTCGAAATCAACCAGAGTACCCAATGAATATAATGAGAAGAGGAAGTTTACCGATACTCCAGAACCTATGGGGATAGCGAACAATGAGAGCATGGTTGGATCTAATCTAAAATCGTTCGTTGTCCAAAAGCATAAGGCTTCTCATCTTCACTATGACTTTAGATTAGAAGATGAAAATGGAGTTCTCAAATCTTGGGCAGTACCTAAGGGTCCCTCAATGGATTCAAGAATCAAAAGATTAGCTGTCTTGACGGAAGACCATCCTTATGACTATTTGCTGTTTGAAGGAACGATACCCCCAGGGAACTATGGTGCTGGGACGGTTATAGTATGGGATCATGGCACCTACAAGACTGATGATAAACTTATTGACCAATTTAGAATAGGTAAGATTTCTGTTGAATTACTCGGTCAAAAGTTACGTAGAAGGTTCTCATTGGTGAAAACAAAAAATGATAAACAATGGCTTTTGATAAAGGCAAATGACGAGTTTATGAATACTGACGATTTGACTATCTCTCGTCCAACATCGGTGCTGAGTGGCAAGTCAAACGCAGATCTAGAACAGGGCTCAAGTTTACGAAAAGTCCAACAGAGGCTATCTACTACTGGTAAACGAACCAATAATAGTAATACATCTTATTCTAAAGTCAAAAATAAAAATGACGTCCCAAGTTCACCTGATAAAGAGTCTATTAACAGAATTCACATTCCAGAAAAATTACCCTCAATGATAAAACCCATGTTGGCCTCGCCTGTTGACAAGGCTTTTAATAATAAAGACTGGGTTTTTGAGATAAAATGGGATGGGGTAAGGGCAATAACGTTCAAAGAAAATCATGCGATAAGGCTTCAGTCCCGAAACGGAAATGATATCACTCACAAGTATCCCGAAATCCTGAAGGCGCTAGAACTCAATTGGGCGGATGTTAATTCAATAATCATAGACGGTGAGATCGTCGTACTTGACAAAAATGGACTTCCGAATTTCCAGGGCCATCAACGGCGAATGAATATTCAAAATGATAAAGAAATCGAGCTGCTGTCAAAGGAGATACCAGCCACATATTATGTTTTTGACATAATATATCACAATGGTAAAGATATAAAAAGGTCAAGTTACCTCGAAAGGAGACAGATACTGTCGCAAATTTTACCATTAAATGATCGAGTAAAAAAATCAGACTATGTTGAAGAAAAAGGATTGGATTTATGGAAACATACTCGAGAACTTAATTTAGAAGGAGTAGTGGCCAAACGTAAGGCAAGCGTATATCAAGAAGGTAAAAGGTCGCAAGACTGGCTAAAGATTAAGAATATAATAACTCAGGACTGCGTAGTTGTGGGATACACCAAAGGGCTAGGAAATAGGGAACGTTATTTCGGTTCTTTGTTGATGGCAGTATATGACTCTTCGCAGAGAAAGTTTCGGTTCGTGGGACACACGGGCAGCGGGTTTGACTACAAAACCATAGATTTCATTTATTCTAAACTACAAAAACTGATAACTAATTCTATACCCATTGACTATCTTCCGTATATGAATAGGCAGACGACCTGGGTAAAGCCAGTACTTGTTGCAGAAATAAAATGCGCAGGATGGACCAAAGAGGGAATAATGAGGGCTCCTATATTCTTGAGATTCCGTGAGGACAAAAATCCAGAAGATTGTGTGATCGAAGCAGATCAAATTGTAGCAATCAATTCTAATATAGAACGCAAGGAGTATTTCGAACAGGCTATGCCCTCGGTGAAAGTTAATCTTTCGAATCTTGACAAAGTATATTGGAAGGCGACAGAGGATCATGGAATAATCACTAAAGGTGATCTGATAAATTATTACGATTCCATGAGCAGTTTTGTTTTGCCCCACCTTAAGGACAGGCCCCTCTCACTTAGTCGTTATCCAGATGGAGTTGGCGGAAAATCATTTTATCAAAAAGACTGGAACCATTCAAAACCAGAGTACGTAAAGACGGTTCGGGTTCATTCAGAACATCGAGGAGAAGTTATCAATTATTTAATTTGTAATAACAGAGAATCTCTTTTATGGATTGTAAATCTGGGTGCCATAGAGATGCATCCTTGGTATAGCAGAATTAAGGATTTTGATAGTTGTGATTGTAATTCATTACTTTATGAAGAAAAATGTGGATTGAATTTTCCTGATTTCATTGTATTTGACTTGGATCCATACATATATGCTGGGACTGAAAAAAAGGGGATGGAGCCAGAATACAACCTAAAAGGATTCAGGGCGACTGTAGAAGTGGCCTATCATTTGAAAGACCTTCTTTTGGAATTAAAAATCAAATCTTTTGTTAAAACATCAGGCAAAACAGGATTACATATTTACATTCCAATAACACAAAAGTATACATACGATCAGACAAGATCTTTTGCAGAGATAATAGGAAAAACAATTATTTCAAAATTTCCTAAAAAAGTAACGATGGAGTGGAATACCATAAAAAGAAAGGGAAAGGTATTTTTTGATTATAATCAGAATTCAAGAGGGAAAACCATAGCCTCGATTTACTCTGTCAGGCCTACCCTCTCTGCTACAGTTTCTATGCCTATAGATTGGAATAAGTTAGACGACATCCGTCCGACAGACTTTACACTCAAAACTGTCTCCACTTTGACTAGGGGAAAAAGGGATGAATGGGAAGGTGTTCTTAAAGTCAAACAAGACCTTGGCAAAATTCTTTCAACAGTGAAAGAAATGAAAGTCTAAGTATTTATGAACTGACTTGATTGTCGGATAACAGAGACGCATATTTACGCGCCTTTTTCGCGAGCCGCTGTCGGGGGAAAATTAATCTCTAGAAGTTCTTATGACTACTGTCGTACTAATCATCGACAAATTAGGCGCAATTATTATATCGCCTTCTTCGCTTTTAAGTTTACTATATAACAATCCAATATCAAATACAATTCCAGTGTTACTAAAAACAGTTACCTTGTCACCTATTTTAAATGGTCTTGTGATGGCAAGATATAGTCCTGCAATTATATTCCCCAAAATATTTTGACTTGCAAAACCTATAACAATTGCCGTAACGGTACCAATGGATGTAGCCACAAGAGGATCCTGACTCAAATAAGAAATGATTATCGCAATAATAATAACAGCTCCTACTATCCTGATAAGAACTCTTAGTGCTTCTGCATTTTTTCCCAGAAAACCAAATGTAAGTTTGTAACAGGCATTACTAATAGTGGTACTCGCAAAATACCCCACAGCTACTACTTCTGCAATCCTCAAAATTGTTTTGTACCGGCCATGGAGCTTATATTCCAGGACTACCTCTACAACAATCACAACTGCTATGACTACTGCAAGTATTATCACGCTCTTGATCAAAGAATTTCTTGTATTTGGCTCTTCAATGGACTTATCTAGTTTGATATTATCATTTGGAACCTCGTCAGAACTAGTCATTATTATTATCTCCAGTGCATAACTTATGGTATTTTAATGTAGTCCGTAATAGACGTATCCCAATCTTACATTCCGTGATGTGTTACTAGCATTAGGGATTTGTGCTTTGACTAGCTCACAAGTTTTTTGTCTTGCAATGTTTACAAAAGTATTAATTTTTAACATTCACGTATTTCGATTCCGATTGGCGGCCTTGAACGATATTCTTCCCATTATTTCTTGAATCTAGGACGGATTAATAATTAAATGGCACCGTAGACAAAGTCTCATAAAATATGCCTCTGTGCTTTATATTTGTCTTTTTGTCACCACAGTCTCCTAACTTTTGCAAAGATTTTTTAGATTCTCTAGCAATTGATGAATAACAATGAAGAATAATACGACGTTTTTACAATTTATACACAACCTGTAAAACCAAACCTAAAAAACAACCGTCTTTTTAAAAGTTTTATATGGTTTAGATTTAACAAGGGAACATGGTATACTCAAACAGCATAATTTCGCTAAAGAGAGTAATGTATCGGAGTAGAAAATTTTGAGTAGTAAAAACAATGAATCTAACGAAAATATAGTAAGTCTAAGGGTCGCAGAAGCAGAGCAGTCTGACGTGGGAAGAAAAATTGCACGTATCGATCCAGACGTCGCACAGCAATTAGCGATATCGGCAGGTGACGCTCTGGAACTTTCGTCACTTGGGAAAAAAACCACTGTGCTGCACTGGCCAGCAAGAGAAAGGGATAGAGGAAAGGGACTTGTAAGAATAGATGGGAATCTTCGAAACAGACTTGATGTAGGAATTAATGACTCTGTTGAGATCAAAAAGGTTCAGGCCAAAAATGCTCAGACTGTTACTCTCGCCCCTACTGAACCCCTTAGAATTGTGGGTGCAGAAGGATACCTTGGAGAGTATCTTTTAGGAAGCCTTCTGAGTACAGGCGACACTATTCCAATAAGTATTATGGGTCAAAGAGTCGATCTGGTCGTGATCTCTACAAAGCCGTCTGGTCCAGTATTGATTACGGACTCTACAGAAATGATAGTGTCAGAAGAAAGCGCAAAAGCAGTTCAAGTTGCAAAGGAAGGCGGAGTTCCATCTATTTCATACGAAGATATTGGTGGGGTAAGAAATGAAATCTCCCGAGTACGAGAAATGATTGAACTTCCACTAAGACATCCTGAGCTTTTCAAAAGACTTGGAGTGGAAGCGCCAAAAGGTGTATTGTTATATGGACCTCCAGGAACAGGCAAGACACTTCTTGCAAAGGCTGTCGCTCATGAAACTAACGCAAACTTTTACACAATAGGGGGACCTGAGATTATGAGCAAATATTATGGCGAATCCGAAGAGAAACTCAGGAACATATTCAAGAACGCTGAAGAAAAGGCACCTTCAATTATCTTTATAGATGAGATTGATTCTATCGCCCCAAAAAGGGAGGAGGTTACAGGTGAGGTAGAAAGAAGAATAGTTGCACAGCTTCTCTCACTAATGGATGGAATGTCCACCAGAGGTAAAGTTGTTGTCATAGGTGCAACAAATAGAATAAACGCAATAGATCCTGCTCTTAGGAGGCCTGGTAGATTTGATAGAGAAATTGAGATAGGCGTACCTGACAAAGAAGGTAGACTTGAGATTCTCCAAATTCATACCAGGGGTATGCCATTGGATAAAGATGTTGATCTCGAAAAGATTGCAAGTATGTCTCATGGTTTCGTAGGAGCTGACCTTCAATCCCTGGCAAAAGAAGCTGCCATACGTGCATTAAGAAAGGTACTGCCTGAGATTGACCTTACAGCAGAAAGCATACCTTCACATACACTGCGAAAGATAATAGTTACGATGGACGATTTCACGAATGTTCTCCAGGAAATGGAACCATCTGCCTTGCGTGAAGTCTTTGTGGAGGTACCTAATGTTACTTGGAATGATATCGGAGGTCTTTCTGATGTGAAACAGGAGCTCCAAGAAGCAGTAGAATGGCCGCTAAAGTACCAATCCCTGTTTACTCATTCTGATGCAGTTCCACCAAAAGGGATACTGCTGTATGGCCCTCCAGGCACGGGTAAGACTCTCATAGCCAAAGCAGCTGCGCACGAAAGCGAAGCAAATTTCATCAGTATAAAAGGTCCAGAGCTCCTCTCAAAATGGGTGGGTGAATCAGAAAAAGGTGTACGGGAAGTCTTCAGGAAAGCAAGAGGGGCAGCACCATGCATTGTATTCTTCGATGAAATTGATGCTATTGCCCCGACCAGAGGGGGTGCAGGAAGTGATTCACATGTTACTGAAAGATTAATCAGCCAATTATTGACAGAACTTGATGGCTTAGAGATACTGACCAATGTTGTGATAATAGCAGCAACGAATAGGCCCGATATCATTGATCCAGCATTATTGAGGCCAGGGAGATTTGATAGGCTATTGTATGTTCCTCCACCAGACAAAGAATCAAGAGTGCACGTCCTCAAAATTCATACAAAGAAAAAGCCTTTGGCTAGTGACGTAATAATTGATGTACTGGCAGATCAGACGGAAGGATATACCGGAGCAGACATCGCAGCCCTAGCGTCAGCTGCTGTAATGCTTGCCCTCCGAGAACATGTTGCAAAGTACAAAGATCCAAAAGAGGCAGAGCGCACTAAGGAAGAATTAAAAATACATATGAGTCATTTTGAAGAGGCAATGAAGAAGATAAGGCCACTTTCGAAACAGGAAATTGACATGTACAAAAACGTATCTGAACAGTTTGGAAAACCAAATATCGCGAAATAAATACAATTAGAGAATATGGTCAATTATTAGTAACAGCATGGGTTACATACCTGCAACAGAACGTTCTGTTGCATAGTATTACCACTTTGGTTATCAATTTGTATCTCCCTGCAAATAGTCACAGATAGTATACGGGGTTAACAAACTTTAAATTCCACAGCAGGCGCTCTCATATGTTCTATTTTGTGGATCTATGTAGATTGGATAGAAGGTAAGTTGAACGATAATGGCAGAGATATAATGTTAAAGTTCATTAAGCTATAAAAGCTATTGAGGTGATTTTTGGCGCTGAATTTGAAGGTTGGATTTTAGCAGTGATATTTCCGGAACTAGTCCGACCTATCTCGTTAGTTACTGTCACACAGAATGTAACATTTGTTTCTCCTCTGACATGGGGAGCGATGAATGATGGTGATGGTGTATCCGCACCGTTTAACGAGACTACTAGATGACCCACTTCACTCCACGAGTACTTTAAGCCCGACGAGTTTTTGTTGGCCACAGCAATGTTGAGGATAACTTTATCGCCCTTTGTAGAGGGATTAGGGCTAGCAGTAATAGACTCAATAATAGGTATTCCTCCTTCAGGATTGCTATTGCTAAAGGTCGCCTTTGTCAGTAAAGATTTCCTTGAGTCAAAGTTATCACTTATAGAGTTACTATTCTCGGAACTATCATACATTTTTGAATTATGAGTTTTAATCAGGTCATAGTAATCGTTGTTGTAGGCCGATACGTACCCACTTGGGACGTCAAAATTAGAGAATAAAGAACCTAATAATATTGCGATCCATATATTGCAATATATGGCCCCTAACTGCAGTATTATTTTACCTCATCCCCAAAATATAGCCAATAACGCTTGTCAACCATTACAATTAAGGTTAACGGCTGAGGTTGCATCTTATACAAGGTACATAACTGAGTGTTAATGCCTTTTTATTTCGAAATTTACTTCAAACATAGTCAATATGTTCTTAAAGTCTTCGTCCGATGCAAACCTGCAAACTGTAATCCATCTACTTTTCAGTCTAGCAGATATTTCACAGATTCCCTGGACTTCGATAAATTCTGTTCCAACATCGAACCTGTGTCTTAATTTCTCTTCCAGCCGTATGGCAACATTTTTTGGCGCTCGAATCAGAATTTTCTGCAAGTCTCTAAGTTATCATGTCGATAATTTATTTTGAGTCCATGAGACTAATGATATTACCCGCAATGAACTAATGCGCATCAAAAATATTATTACTTCATATTGTGGATTCTGTTCTGACTGACCGTCTCAGAAAAAAAGGTTTGTATGCAGATAGATGGAAAAGTCCGATGAAGTGATAATTAATACGACTGACACTCCACGGTGCTAGCCACAATATCATGGTTCTATAAATAGTTCCCTCCTGGAATGATATTCGATTCCTAATGAAATCAAACGAGTATACAACTAGATCGTCATGCAATCAATAGCTACAAGAAAAGTATATTGTTCTGTCAATGTTCTTTAAAATAGTAGGAAATCATTGTCAAGCTCACACATTCTGTATCGTGACAAAATATACATCATTAAAGACGTAATCTTAAAGCTTGTTGAATATGGTGAGCTGACACAGACCACCTTGATCAGTTTCTGTGGATTGAATATGAAAAAACATAAACACATTTTAGACTACTTGGAAGGGAAAGATCTCATAAAAACTCACACGCGAACAGTTGGAAAGAGAACGTTTACTATCTACAAGCCAACGGAGAATGGTATAACATTTTGTCGAAGTATATTGGAACCCTATGAAAATATGTTTCCTCGGGCTTTGCGAATTTAAATCTGATGTCTGATTTTAATTCCTACGTGGGACTAAACCGCCTCTGCGTCCGTGGTGATCAAATCTCTTCTAAGTTAAATTGGGTTGAAAATTGCTTATCCATCCACTCCTTTCTCCCGATGTAATTGCGATATCCCTTACTCCAAGTTCCCATAACTCGGTACTGTCTGATTCCCAATGCAATCCATGCAAGCGATATTACGACAATAGAAACTAGCAGCATTACTAGATACATACCGAAATCACCATGACCCTGCAGAACAGAAAAGAATGAAGGATGAAACATAAGATAAAGTGACAGGGCTATTGCAAAG
>JBAWET010000306.1:0-2632 GCA_049591355.1 Nitrososphaeraceae archaeon | reverse complement strand
TGAACTAATGGAATCTATGTTTTATTTTATGAGGTGTGTTCGTGACTGATGGATGGTCAGGACAACCATCATCTATTTTTCCGTTAACATTATTATCTATCCCATCTCCGCAAATTTCTTTATTAGTATAGATGGTTGGGTGATCAGCTAGTTGCAAATCAACTATCATAACAATTGAAAATAAGATTACTGTGATTGTAGCAAGTTGGCATGAATATTTCTTTGTTGGCAGTAGATCAGGCGACGTATTATAATTATACGCGATGGTACAAGATAAAGTTACCGCTTACAGTAACTAATTCATGACATATTTCTTAGCAAAGTATCTAATAATAATTAAATAAAGTGGATATTCCTGCCGTCTATGGACGAAATTAATTCACTCCTTTCGAGTGATTGTATTTTATCATTCTAACCTACCGACACTTAGGTTACATCAAAGTTGAGATATATTTCTAATGAACTCAAATATTGCCCATGAGACGGAATTAAATTCTCTTGAATTCTGTGTATCGGGATCGCTTAAATGATCTAGTCCTAACTCTTTTCTTGCAATCATAACATATCAGAATCTTTTTAGGGAATTTAATGTTACAAGTGGCACAATAGTTATGCATGCCATAATTTATGAACCGTGAGGGCAGACGTCCAGAAGCCCTATGAGATTCTAGTTTGTCCATTGAAGCCGACAAGATCAAAAATGGATTGAAGACTTGAACTCAATATTCAAGTGTGATTGTTCTCATTACTTCATGGACTCGTCTATGTCCATATTGGGTGAATCTGTGCTTTGACTTGAGGCAGATTCTTGTTGTCCATCGCCAGTTGCATTGGCATCAGTGTTAGATTCTGGACTTGAAGGAGTACTAGTTGCGTCTGTACTAGCACCAGTGTCTGTACTTGCAGTAGTTGCATTTGCACTAGTACCAGCCTCCGTACTTCCAGATGTGGAAGCTATCTGGCCCCTTATTGCGCCTTTAGGATACTTATCAGTATGGACATTTGCATATGCACCTCCATCACTCATTAGAGTTACCAAGTCCGAAATTTCCTTGCCCTTCAGTGGGCCTTGTAAGTCATCTTTTGTTATCTTTCCAGCAAACCCTATCTGTGGTGGACGATCATCTCCCTTCGCTGATTTCCCCTTTGATAGAGTGGCTACAATATCTCCATTTTCACCTGATGTTCCATTATGAATATGAGCTTGGTTTACTTTCTTGATTCCAGTAATGTTTACCCAGTAAGAGACTTGAGAATTATTTTCATTTACTTGGAATTTAGCAGTTCCAGTTGAATTAGACTCAGTTGGAGGAACTTCGTCTTTACCGGAGAGTGTCGCAGAAAAGCTTTGGCCCTCCTGAGCCTTTACTGTGTTCAAAAGAATGGATACAGAACCGACAGACAGGACAGATGTGAACAGAACGATCATGAGAAGTTTGTTATTTTGTATCATTATTTCTTTGTGTGCTTCATGATTTATAAGACTTTTAATAATTCATGCACGGTTACCTATATCATCTTATTGACCTATATGGATCATTTATTTAATCTGCCATACTATATGGATCATTTATTCAATTTGTCCTTGTAAGCACAATAATAATAGTTTTGAAAGTCATGTGGCAATGTTTTTACTTGTACGTTAACAAATCCGGCTTCCTTTAACATGGAGAGTGCTTTTTCTTTTCCCCACATGGCTCCCAGACCTGCCCCATTTTGGGACAATGAAACACTCATACAATGCATGCAAGAAATCGTGTAAAGAAACGTTCCTAACGGATGGGAAATATTGTCTTTCAATGGAGTTGAAGCAAGAATATCCTGCATAAGAAAAACTCCTTTATCAGAAAGAGAGTGGTTGATATTTTTTAGTACAAGGTCTGGTTTAGGTTGATCGTGTATTGCATCAAATGCTGTGATTAGATCAAATTCATTTTTTAAACTTAAATCTAAAATGTCTTGAACTTTGAAAAAAACATTGGAATTATTCATATCTTTTCCTTCTTTTGTGGCACCGTCGATAGCCTCCTTTGAGAGATCATATCCATGAAAGATACTTTTTGGAAAATGCTTTGCCATAAGATTGACTGCTTTTCCTTTGCCACATCCTATATCAAGAACTCGAATTCCCTTTTCAAGATAAGCTACAAGGTTGGGAACTAGAGGTAAGATGTGATCAATTAAACCTACTACGACTGTTTGATAACTTTCCTCGGCCATTACTTCATGAAATCGTTTGTATGAAGAATAGGGAACACCTCCGCCCTTCTTAAAACATTCAACAATTTCATCTTCCACCTGAGATAAAATCGGAATCCATTGCATTGAGGCGGCAAAATTATAAATGTTATTTTCTCGAGTCAAATATTGGGACTTTTCTTTTGTAAACCAAAATTTGTCTTTAACAGAATCATATTCAATGATCTTTCCAGTTACCATCGCTCCTAGCCATTCGCGGACATATCTTTCATTCAGTTTTGCCCGTAACGCAATTTCTTCAGCTGTAGAAGGCGGGAGTGTTGAGAGTATATCAAATAATTTTGTTCTATGTCCTACAGATAACATGATAGCTAGAGAACCTTTGTTTATTACGTCAATCATATAGTTAGAAAAGTCATTACCCATATTGCAT
>JBAWET010000305.1:0-1650 GCA_049591355.1 Nitrososphaeraceae archaeon | reverse complement strand
GCATTGCGTGTTTCTACTATTTCATAACCTTCTATTTCCTCTTGGGATTCTAGTGTTTCAATGACCGCCTGACCCAGGACCTTGTCAAGCTGTCTATATATCTTGGATTCCTCCCTGGTAATAAGAACATCTTCATATTCAGCAAGACTAGGTATCACCGTATCTAGGACAAGAATTTTCATTTGCTTGTTAAACCTTTCGTACTCTTCATCCTCTATTATGGCTGATTTGTCAGCAAATCTAGAAGTAAGATTATCACATCTTACATACCCAGTCACTCTGCTCAATTTTGAGTCAAATCCAAAAGAGGTTCTCAATACAATATGGTTTCCTATCATGATGGCTATTCCCCTTTCGTCATCTGATAGTGGTCTACGCGCAATGGCAATTTCGCCAGTGATTTTACCATCGTCGAGGGTGACCGGAATTCTATGTCCTTGTATATCAGGTGCCATGATCGGTTCTGCTGACGAAAAGTCCCATTCACGGAAGCGGTCTGCTCTCTTGATACTTACCTCGAATAATGGATGTCTTAAGACAGCAAGTTTCCGGATTTCTTTTATCAATCTAGGTTCATCAATCTGTACTTTGGAACCGCTTATAGTGAGCTCCGTTCCATTCCTCTTTAGTGGTGACTCACGAAGTTCCCTTAGATCTGAATTCCCCGTAAAGAGCTTATCAAGTGAATTAGAATCAATTAACAAACTTTTGTCAAAAGTACCTTGACGTGTTCTTATCTTCATTTTTTCGAAAGATGTCAGAAACGATAGACGACCAGTGCCATATCTTCCAGTCCTTACTCTTTTGAATTTAGGTGAAATAGTATCTATTCTCTTGTGCGGGGAGCCAAGAAGCAGAAACTTTTGAACTCCTTCTTGGTCCATTCCTGCATCGTCTTCGATGCAAACAGAATCTCCGTTCAAAATCGTGATCAAGACTTTTGTTGCATCTTCATCAAATGCATTTTCCACTAATTCTTTTACTACTTCAGCGGGAGAAACCCATGTCTTGGTAGCAAACTCCTTAAAAAAGGAAGGATGAACCTTTAATGCTGTACCCATCTATAAGATGGAACATTATGTTCTCACCTTTATTTATTACTGGCAAAAATAATGTTGATTTGTATAAACATACACACCTTTTGCTTACGACATTCATCTTTCTAACCACTGTTCCTATTTTTTTGTCGAAATGTCCATGCTCGTAATTGACGATTTGTTAATAACCCATCATTTTCCTGTATCGACAACGGATGAAAAACTTTTATATATATTTTTATTATATACGAATCAGCTTAAGTAGAAATCCCTACGGAATCACAAAATTTTGATTAATTCTTGGCTTAGGCCGTAAATCATTTGCGGTTTTGGAGAAGTCGGAGAAGTCAACCATATCATTACTGCAGGGACCGAAGCACACACGATTATGGTGAGGATTATCAACCAAACTGCAGTCATCTTTTCAGCCATATTCTATATCGATTCCTCTAGATATATAAATTTTTGATATTTGTCTATAACTTCTTGATTTCGATAACTATTTCCATTGGTACTGTTTTGTTTCTCTAGAAATCTAATCAACCAGTAATTGTTGCATCCAACTAAAGTCAGTTCTCGCCACTCACGATCAAAATACAAAGATACTAAAGAC
>JBAWET010000304.1:0-13583 GCA_049591355.1 Nitrososphaeraceae archaeon | reverse complement strand
CACAACATGGACTAGATACTATTATCTGCCGGTAGAAAGGTTTCAACCTTGCAGATACTTCGTGTTTGGTAATCAATCGACAACGAAATAAACTTCAACTCCAACAGAGACAATAGAAAGAAATACCACACTTTTTTACTATCAAATCTTCAGCAAGATTTGTAGCGACATAGATAGAATTCATAAATGGTCTGACGCTTAAAATTTTGCGGCAATGATGATGCTAAGTAACATTAAGATATGCGTTATTTTATGGCATTATGGATGGCAAGGATACATGCCCATACTCACGGTAGATCTCATTCTACTCGTCCCTCCTCGCATAATTTACCTTCTTGGGTCTCAAATAATCCGTCAGATTTATCATCGATAATAATTCAATTTTCAAAAGACGGTTTGAGTCCGAGTGAAATAGGCACTAAACTTAGAGATGTGCATGGAGTTCCACTTGCAAAACAAATTCTAGGCAAGAGCATCACGCATATACTTACTGACAATAATATCGTCACCGAATTGCCCGAAGACCTGTCTCAACTAGTTAAAAAAGCGCTTGGTCTTCAAAAACATCTGAGAGCTCATAACACAGACAGAAGAAATATCCGATCATTGGAGTTGATAGAGGCTAAGATTCACAGGTTATCCAAATATTATAAGAGGATCGGAAAATTACAAAAGAAATGGAAGTATGCCGCAATTATTGCTCAATTGGAATAATCAATTAAATGGGCCGCAAAGAATTCCATAGAACCCTAACAACGTCGGCCGAAAAATTAAAAACCCAAATCTGCAGCGGAAAAGACATATCGATAACTGCTCGAAATAACTCTGATGGCGTAGCCTCAGCAGGTATTTTGACACATGCAATATTTAACTCAGGGGGTCGATGCTCTGTACGATTTGTTCACGACCTTACTCGTGAAATGATTTTGAAAACCAAGAGTGAAGATCATGAATTCCACGTTTTTGTGGATCTGGGCGTTGGTTTGTCAAAAGATCTTAGAAACTCATTTGGGGGTAACTGGCTAGCCCTTAATCACGATAAGATATCGAGCGAAGAAATTACCACTGACGATGAAAATAGTATATTAAATCCCTGGAAATTTGGCATTGATGGTGATACAGAGATTTCATCTGGTGGCATCTCATACTTGATTGCAAAAGCAATAGATAAAAAATATCAAATGTTATCACCGTTATCCATTGTATCTGCGTTAGGCGAGAATCAAGACGATGGAGAAAAGAGATCATTCGTTGGTCTGAACTCTGAATTATGCGATGAAAGCGTAGGGCTTGGGACTCTAAATATAGAAATCGATATATTGTTCACTTGGAGAGATTCTAAACCCATACATCTTTCTCTTGCGAACACGCTATTTCCGTACATTCACGGATTGACTTGGAATGATAAGAATTGCCTAGAATTGATTAGAAATACACGAATTCCATTGAAGGTCAATGGACGATGGCGCACTTCATCTGAAACCAGTCAAGAAGAGAAGTTCGTCTTAATTGAGGCAATAACAAAATATATCAATGAACACTCTACGACTGGACATCAGAATCTTGAGAATCTCCTCGCAGGATTTTCGTATACGCTAGTTCACGAAGAAGAAGGTACTCCACTTAGAGACGCCAGGGAATTTTCATTCTTACTTGAATGTTGTTGTGCTCAATCTAGACCAAGTATTGGTCTGGCGGTATGCGCTGGTAATAGAAATAAGGATCTATTAGAAGCAAATCATTGTCTAGCCGATCTTGAGCTAGAGATCAAGAACTCTGTAAAGACAATAATGTCAGAAAGATGGCGGATCTCTGATGATGGAACAAATATCTGGGTAATTGGTGACAATGTAACTAGAGATTACAATTTTCATGTTATATCATCTTTACTTTCAAGTTATAGTGAATTCTATGGTAAGATATTAATTGTCAGAGCCGAAACGATAAATGACAGTTATAAGTATTCAGTAAGGAAGTCACGAGGATGCCAATTCAAACAAGATCTGGGTTTAATGTTGAATCAGTTAACTGCTGAATTAGGATGCAGCGCTAGTGGTAATGATTCCTGTGCGGAATGCATAGTCCCATTCTCAAAGATTGAGGATTTCACTACAATTTTTAGGAGGTTTACCAAATTTGATGAGAGAGAAGAATCTTGAAATTACAATCCTGATGGAAATATCATTTGCGAGTAGAAAATTATTGAAGGCAATAATGGAATCTTTAAGACCAGATAATATTGGAGCTCCACAGGGCTTATCAGTTGATATGGAAGATAATGGGGAATTTCTAGTCATAAAGATTTCCTGTCATTCCAGGATAGCGACATTAATCAATACAGTGGACGAAATGCTTGAACATATTTCCATCGCAAAGGCGGTTTTGCGTAATGATTGATCCTCGAATTCTAAAGGAAAACCCTCAAATTATAAGAGATATGTTAGAAAAAAGGAACGTTGAGTTCCCTTTAAAAGATATAGTAGACTTAGACAAGAAAAGGAGAGATTTAATAGTCAAAACTCAGGAATTAAGGCACAAAAAGAACGTCCTTTCTAAACAAATATCCGATAAAAAAAAGGAGAAACATCATATATCAAATGAACTTTTAGAAATGAAAGAAATTGGGAGCGAGTTAAGAAATTTAGATCTTCAAATGTCCGCTACCGAAACAAAATTTGATGAGCTTAACTTTTCTGTTCCCAATCTGTTAGATGAGTCGGTACCCATCGGCAAGAATTCAGAGGATAACGTTCTCGTGAAAGTTTTTGGTGACATTAAAAAAAAGAATTTCAGGTATCAAGATCACGTAGACTTGTCAAATTCCCTGGGTTTGCTTGATCTGGACCGCGCAGCAAAGATCGCCGGTGCGAGATTTTACTTTCTGAAAAATGATCTAGTTAAGTTAAATCAAGCATTAATCAATTATGCACTGGACTATCTTGCAGAAAATGGGTATACTTTGATCCAACCACCATTCATGATAAGGGGAGATGCAATAAAGGGAGCTGTGATCTTGAACGATTTTCAGGATGTAATTTACAAAATTGATCAAGAAGACCTTTACATGATAGGGACTTCGGAACACGCTATTGCGTCGATGCATATGGAAGAAATATTGGACGGAAAAAAGCTGCCAATTAGGTACGGTGGTCTAAGTCCATGTTTTAGAAAGGAGGCGGGGGCTCATGGCAAGGACATGAAAGGGATTTTCAGGGTTCATCAGTTTGAAAAGGTAGAACAATTTGTGTATTCAAATCCAGAAAGTTCTCATGCAGAGCATGAGAGAATGTTATCCCTTGATGAAAAATTCTATCAGAACCTCAACCTACCTTATCGAGTGATGCTATTATGTAGCGGAGACACAGGCAAGATTTCATCCAAAACTTATGATTTGGAAGCATGGATGCCCGGACAGGACGCCTATAGAGAGATAGTTTCTTGCTCGAATTGCAAAGAGTATCAGGCGCGTAGGTTAAGCATACGGTATAGAGATAGGATAGATCAAGAGACCCAGCTTGTTCATACCCTCAATAGCACTTTGGTAGCCACTGAAAGAACAATGGTCGCCATTCTCGAAAATTATCAAACAGCTGATGGAGGTGTGATTATTCCAGAAGCCCTTCGCAAATACATGTCCGGTATTTCTGAAATTAGACCAAAATAACATGTTGCCCGTGATGTGTCGCACACGACTTTTGTGAAACAATCGTTATGCAATTGATAATTGTACCAAAAAATCTACGAGGATACATCGGACGTGGGGAAGTTCTCTGATCGTTAGAACCTTCTCAATACCTTAGGTTTTAGCATTTCCGGGTGCCGCCTTAATTCCATTATTAAAGACGTTAATCTACCCTTGTCTTTGGGTAGTGTTCCTCCAACAGAATATATGTTTGAAGCATGGTTTGCCCTGAAAACAATTGGCGAGTTTGGCTGCAAGAACTCTATCAATCTTTGGAGTTCATCGAGTATCTCAAAATCATCTAGATGTTCAAATTTTTCACCGAATTTTGTCATGAATTCGGCATAAATCCCTTCTTCCAAAATCAACGTTAATGCACCAAGATAATGTGGAGATATGTCACTCAATACTCTCGCCGTATCTTTTATATGATCTTGGGTGTATTTCTTTCCTCCCAGGCCCAAGATTACCATGCAAGAAAGGGTAAATCCGCATTCTTTGGCTCGAATACATCCTTGAATTATTCCACGAGACGTAGCCCCTTTTGTAACCCTCTTGAGCAACAAATCATTGCCAGTTTCTATCCCCACATATAACATACCCAATCCTGCGCGTTTCAATTGAGATAACTCAGACGGGTTTTTTTGGATGAGATTTCTAGGCATAGCGTAACAAGATATCCGCTCCAATTTGGAGAATTTTCCTTGGAGATACTCAAGTATTTGGATTAACCTGGAAGTAGAAAGACTTAATGCGTCTCCATCGGCGAGAAAAATTCTGCTAGCGTCAGGCTGTGACTCGTGGGCTATATCTATTTCATTTTTAATTTCTCCCCATGATCTTTCAACATATTGTTTAGTTCTGTACATGTTGCAAAAGGAACATTTGTTGAAAGAACACCCCAAAGTGACTTGAAAGATCAATGAATTAGCTTCAGAAGGAGGTCTATACAACGGGTGATCATATAATAATTCCATAAGGATTTAAAATCAGTTGACATCACATTTAACCTATACGAATGACCAATTAAAATCTGGATTTCTTATCTACTGTACCTCAAAAAGGTGTAGACTATGTTATGGTTTCATTTGTCTTCTACTTGAGGTGAGTTATCACCAGATTTTGCCGATAATTTAATACCCTGTTTTCTGCCTGACATAATGTAATGAAATATGCTATTATTTTCGGGTCAGTTCGTCGCGAGTTCGTCATCGTATTAAACTCAGACTGGAGCAGCATATACTCACTTCATCCCCATGGGTACAAATCCTATCACATTTTTAAGCGTTCAGTTTAGACTAATTTCACTTTGAATCAGACGTTCCCGAAGCTTCCTTATAGTTCCTGACATCATCACAACAGTCATTGGCTGCTCCATCATTGCTATCGTAAAAAGGATTCTTTCAAGGTACTCCAAATCACAACTCATAATCAGAATCCCATTTTGTATTGAATGGTACGCCCTTAAATATGCCAATTCCGTGGCTATGCTCCCAAAAAGTTCCATAAAACGTCCCTGTATATCCCCTTTCACTTGGGTTTGAGATGTATTTGGATCGTACATTACTGCAAGATAACGACGCTTATTTTTTCTCCTTAACATTCGTAAGATCTTACCGTATCTTTTGAGTCTAACCACGCCGATAATTCGGCCCAGTAATTCGCAGGAGATATATTTAACATTGTCAGGATGGATTCAAATGTACGTGATGATACCATCCCGAATATCGATTGAGCGCCACTTGAAATTATGAACTGACATCGAGCTGATTTACAAAGTCGGTAAACATATTTAGCTTGCGACAACCACCGTCCTAAAGCGTTTGCATCTAGCCTTCTGGCGTCAGCAATAGAAATTTCTAAGCCCAAGTTTGGCCTGATTTTCTTCGTAAGGTTATTACGAATTCTCGAGAAATCCTGAATTGTCAAAAGATCAGTTTTGCTACCAACACCGGATATATCTTCACAAACGACCAATTGACGATAATTACCTTGCATGGGGTATCTATTTTTTACCCGTAATACGACATCGCAGCTAGAATTTAAGTCGGGGGTATTTTTCACTCCTATAGTTTCAATATTAAGTCTCCTAGCCATTATAATAGCCTCTCCAATACTATCAAAATCTATTCCAAGATCTATTGCCCTGATGATAGCAATTCCCTGTAAGTCTCAGATTTATTACTTTGTCTAAATTTAGATGGCCTAAATTTAATTTTAATCGAATCTTGATCTGACAGAGATATTTCTTCTCTACAAATACTCTGTTTATCTATCCGGACATACAAATTATATTTCTCGTCGATTGACTGCTCGAGCGAGCTTAAGAAGGCGGTTTTTTTATTATTACCTAATGAAGTATATATTGTCTTTAATATTTTGCCGGCAAGTGTCTGTCCCAAGCTAAGGTTCAACAGAACGATTTGATTCCCCCAATGACCTCTTGTATTAAATTCCTGAAACCTAGCGGAATTAAGAGAAAGTACCTTGACTATTTTAGATATCACTTTGTCTTTATCTTCGGTGGCATGAATGACAACGCTAATAGTGGCACCCCCTAACTCAATGGGATCTCGCGCGTCATTATTCATGCTTCAAAAGGTCAAGATGGGGTTTCTTGTATATTCTCTTCCTTCTCAACAATGTTATCTTTGAACAATTTTGTGCCCTGCATTGCACGGGATTCAGGTGTAGATATCAATTTGCTCTTCTTGATTCCTACATGACGTAAGGAAGCTACTTTCTTGCAAGCCGCGAGAAGATCCATACTCAATTTTCCTTTCGTAACATCTTCGATAAATTGTTCAACCGTTAATTTGGGCATTTGCTCAGACAAGAGTTGATGCGATATTATTCTTAACTGGTGCTTCTTTGAAGAATTTAATCTTCTCTGACTGAACGCCACAGTTGCCACCCTGAATGTATACCCATCTGATGTAGTATAATCTTCAACGTAGTTTACCATTGAACTTCCACGTCTTACCAAACTCCTAAGAAATTCCTTCGCGTATTCATGCCCTTTAAATAATGTCGTCGCTATTCCTTGTTCTATCTTGTCTATTTCCATAAAGACTTTTATCTGATGTTGGTTCGGGTCCTGCTTGAGTATATCATACATGGTATTTTCAATTACTCGTCCCTTTGCAGTTTCGGGATTAGTTATTGGAATATAATTAAGATGGTTACCTCCAAAGGCATGAGGGGCATTTACTATTAACCATTGTTTATCTCGCCACTTATCCCTGACTCTGCCGCCTCTTTTGGCGCCCTTTGCCATAGCAACACAACCGATAACCAAAATATAAGTCCTACGTCAATAGTATTGATAAGAGTCATGCACAGAGTCAAAATAGTACGATCAGCAAATGGCAAAAGTATTTTTTAACTAGTATGCAAGTGATGTGTCAAAGTACCGTCGGTTTTATCACTTGAATAATTTAATTATGTTCTGTGCCCATATTGCGACATGTTCAAGTTAACTACGCCTCTTTCACAATTCTTTTAGCTATTGATGGGTCACAACTTCCATTAATGCAATAAATTGTGCCATCGTGCGCTATCGGTAAGGAAGTAATTCAGGCATTGTTTTTCGAGTCGATTTGATTTTGCTTCAAAAAAGGGAGTTGATCAGATGCCCAGCTCCATTCACTCTATCCTGGATGATGAGATCTGAATTCGAAGGCATTCTCACTAATATTAAAGAGAGACCGAAAGTCAGTGTCTAGACTTCAAATCTGAAGTCATTGTTACTCCGGCATCTATCGTAACTGGTATCGTCGAGTATGCAGAGAAGAATGATGCTAATACTATTATTTTGGACAATGGAGGACTCTCAACACCAAAGAAAATGATGCTTGGTAGCGTTGTCTGTGGCGTCACCATATGCTTCTCCTATCCGGTATTGATTATTAAATAGTGTTTTGAAGGAAATAAGTGTACACTATGAGATTCAATCTCTCGTTGTTTTCTATTATCCGATGATCTAAGTAATAACGAAAGAGCCCGATACCGAACAACTTACAAAATAAAAATGTAAAGAGGGCGATAACAATATCACACTATATTTCAGTCACCTATTGGTTTTCCATCAGATGAATATTTTACTTTTTTTTCTCCGGAAACACCAATGAGAGGGTTTGAACTTAATCTCCGTGCTCTCGCTGCCCCACAAATGATACCCCACCCTATGAAACAACCTGCGGTAATTGCGTATGCGATCAGTTCGTCAGCCATTTTCGAAATTGTATAATGAACTAGATGCTTAAAAGCATTTATGAATTCTTAGATGCGAATAGTACTATTTGTTTAAATTTATAAAAATCAGACTAATCAACTGTGCATATTGCAACTTATTAATGCACCTCCCAAATTTCTCATTCCTGTGTGTATCCTCCGCCCGTTTCTTCCAGACTCACATCATTTGACATCCAATATAGATGAAAGTCCACACTTTTTTTCATAAAAACGAAGACATGAGAAAATCATTCTTATTGGCATGATCAAGTGATACCCAGCAAATAAGCGATGTTACAGTGGTCTGAGTCCCAACGTATTCTTTATCTAATCAAATTCAATTATGCATCGCAAATTTAAAAAAACCCCAGGAATAGCAATTATACAGTTCAAATGCCACAGACAAATTCGGATGACCTGTGTCTGCGCTTCCTTAATTTAAGTGGAGAAATAAGATTCGCAGGTGTAATTGATAGAATGGGGGGCCTAATTGCAGGAGGTATGAAGGAAGGGATTGAATCATTGGAAAATGAAGAAGAGTCTATAAAGCTATATTTAGGATATGCGTTTAACAATGCGGTTCGTCAGGATTTTGATCCAACCTTTGGAAAAGTATTGTATACTGTGTCAGAGAGAGAGAAGCTTAAATTGGCGACCTTCCCTTTTGGCGATAATATTCTTCTGGTTTCCATGTCCAAGCAAGCCCCTCACCTCGAAATTATCGACAATATTTTGCATATTTTGAGAAAATCCTGTTAGTGAGCATCTGGTAGAATAACATAAAATTTAACATACTCATCAATTTGTAACAAATAGCACTCCTCTTCAAAACCACGAAACAATAATTGGAAATCTAATGAAATACCCAGTTTCGAATTATGTCCAACGCATGAGATCTCAAGAAAAGTCGGTCTTGCACTTGATGAATTGAATAGACCATCTTCCTACTAAAGTCAGGATTGAACTATTCACCCATCACTTGGATTACGACCTTCCTCTGCCTAGATCTAACATCAAATTCCAAAAGAACTACTCGTTGCCATTGTTCATAAGGCCAGCTTCCTGTCCACGAATTGGATCGTTGAAATTTGGACCAAGCAATGATGATCTTAAGTGTGTGTGACATGCTAGGTAATATCGTACTTGTATATCGTATTTAGGGGAATCAACCTTGACACCATAAATGGAATTTCAATTTTTAAGCCCCTCCTAGGCTCTATAGTTTCAGCGCGCAGATGTAGAGCCAAATACAAATATTATTAGAATGCCTCCATCTAATTCACTTTCCGTTACCACCTGAGATATCCTATCAGTAATATCTATCCTATCATTATCCCCATTAGAAGATATTGAAATTATTTTTGAAAATATCCTTAGACTAGCTTTGAAAAGTCGTACATCTCATTAATTCAATCGTATTATTAGATTGTGTAATTTTCTCTTCTCCCAAATCATAAGGGACACAATTCCTCCTATCAAAAGTAATTCGACTGTTTTAGCTAGAATTCCAGCTACGTCTACGATTTCTGGCGTATTGGTAGGAGAAAGGGGTGGAGGGAATAGTACCACGTATATGTAAAGCCCTACTAAAACTCCTGTCCCAATCAGACCGAAAAGATTTACAAGTAAGGTTTTTCTATATTTAGCAATAAGAGAATGCCTGTCATAACGAAATTCAGTGTCTCCTGCAAGGTTAACAAGTATGTATAGTATTCCATATGCAACCTGTACACAGGCAGCAGTAAGTAGGAACACAGAATAGTAGATTTGTTGTGAACCATGCTCAGGAAAGATTGCGAGATGCACCAGGCCGCCGGCAATAGCCAGCAACATAATCCCATACTTTAGGACCTCACGGTTCTGAGATTTCTTTGATTGATTATATTTTTGTCTTTTGCGGTACGAAGTACCCAAAATTATGCCCAGAGTAACTATTGGGAATATTACGGCGATTGCGAAAAGCGAATTTCGTATGTTCCCCCAAGTGTTTGAAACTGTTATGTTAAAGATTGCTCTATCACACGCACAGTCGCTGTTGCTACCTAGAATAGATCTAGGAGGATCAAATCGGCCAAAGTCTATCTTGGCGTTGTCAGTTGCCACAGACAAGACAATCTGGTAGTTTCCTACTCTAGGAAATGTGTAATAATACTCAAAATCTCCTATCTCGTGTAGCGTCCATGGAAACACCTTGATTCTATTTCCCGAAATTTCATCATAGATTTCCACCATCGTTTTGATGCTGTAAACGTCATTTCCACCGAAATCCTGGATGCTAAACATTATCTGCGTGGGATAGTCTGGTTGGGTATACTCAGGATCTAAAGCGAGATAGGGATAATATTTTCCAACACCGTCTCTGTTAGAACCGCCATTATAATGTGGGGTATGCGGTAGATGAGCGAAGGCGTTTGTAAAAACTATTCCGTTGAGGAGTAATGCGCCGACCAACAATAACAGTGACGTCCACAATCTTATCTGTGCCTTTCTTTTCAAGCCTTGTAGAGACTATTTAACAGTATAAGATCATATAAGTCGTTATGCCGCGATAATGTTGACATCCCAATAAAAGATATGACTGAAGAATACATTACGGAAAATGCTCAAATGTCTATCATGTCAACCATATTGTGAAATGATGGTCCGAAACATGAAATCATAACGAGATCTATTTGAATAGAAGAGAAAGAATTTAAGGCTACTTAATTCACTTGAACTCTCTAACGCCACCATATGAATTCATTAAAAATTACAGAAGTTTTGGAAAATTTTCCCTTTAGGGCAATACGGGATCGCCAGCGTAAGGTGATTGAGGACACTTGTAATGCGTTAAATTCAGGTTGTAAACACATAATCCTAGAGGCCCCCACCGGATTTGGAAAAAGTGCTGTAGGTATTTCGCTTGCAAGAACCTTAGGAACCAGTTACGTTTGTACTGCTACAAAGGATTTACAGTCTCAATATGCAAGAGATTTCCCTTTCTTAAGGGTTGCCAAGGGAAAAAACAACTTTCCCTGCCATGTAAAAGAGGATTTTGTTAGAATTAATAAATATAGATGCGGATGTTGTCCGCCAGGTACGATTGGTGAATGCAACCACCTCTCTTGTGATTATGGTCCGTGCTTACATGACGAGACTATGGAAGGACCTAATTGTAAGTACCGGACATTTCTCAATGATTATTCTGTTCTGAATGCTGGAAAAATAGACGAGAAGGTCTTACTTGGTTACGAGAAACAAGAATATTTCAAGAAACAATATTCAAAATGGCTGCATATAAAAAATCTTGGTCATGGTGCCGGTCAATGGTCACCCTGTGAATATTTTGATCAGCTAAGTAAGGCAATGGTGGCTAGTCATTCAATTTTCAACTATTCAATTTTCTTATCTTTACTTCCAAACAGAAACCTTTTGCCAGCCAGACATCTCTTAATATTGGATGAGGCACATTTGGTGGAAACAGAGATTGTAAAATTCAGGGGGTTATCCATATCTAAGAAGAGGTGGAAAAGGTATCTCGAAGATTTTGAAATTATTGATTATGGTTACGACATTGATGGTTGGATAGAATTTCTTATTGAATTAGAGAATAAGATGTTGTCTTTAATAGGAGAGAACGCACTGATAAAATCCTTGTCAGAAGAACGC
This sequence comes from Nitrososphaeraceae archaeon, assembly GCA_049591355.1. GTDB lineage: Archaea > Thermoproteota > Nitrososphaeria > Nitrososphaerales > Nitrososphaeraceae > TA-21. Next base: position 2,020 of record JBAWET010000304.1, on the reverse strand, counting down.
TATACGAGGTACGGTCATCAGACCTCTCCTAAGCGAGCAAGACAGAAAAAGATCATTTCTGCTTCACAATTGTTTGACAGCGATGATGAAATCATAAGAGGACAAATCGTCAAAGAGAATTTCAAAAGAGAAATCGCAGAAGAACTCCTGGTAGAGGTAATACAGGATATTGAAAGGTTGACCAGAACTATCAATAATATTCTTGGCCAGCCAAAGAATTGGATAATTTCTGATGTACATAAGGAAAATTACGAAGTGACTAGGGTGGAGATGAAGCCACTTGATACATCGTCTTACTGCAGATCGGTTTTCGAAAAATGTGAAAAAACTCTTATTATGAGCGCAACCATATTGAACAATGCCATATTCTCCAAGAATGTTGGTTTGATGTCATCTGACGGCGTAAAATTCATTAGAGCTGATTCAGATTTTCCATCAGAGAATCGCCCAATTTTTCCTCTTAATGTAGCGTATCTTAACTTCACCAATCTGCAGAGGTCTGATGTGAAGATTAAGATCTCAAGAGCGATTGACAATATTATGCACACCCACTGTAATGATAAGGGAATAATTCACACTACGTCATATGATCAACTTTATTTCATTAAGGAAAATTTATCAGACCAGAATGCCAGAAGACTCATTGTCACTGATCCAGAGGTGGAAAGAGATGTGGTTATAAAAGAACATACAGAATCTCGGAAGCCCACGGTTCTTATCTCCCCATCTCTGCATACTGGGCTTGATTTGAAGGACAACCTTTCACGGTTTCAGGTTATTACAAAGGTGCCCTATCCCAATACAGCTGATAGGTGGACAGCTGCCAAGAGAAATAACAACGAAGAATGGTATTATTTACAAACTGCTTTGAAGCTTGTACAGGCGTACGGTCGTTCAGTAAGATCCAAAGAGGATTGGGCGAAGACATACATTCTTGATGCTGCTTTTGGATACTTCGTAAGAAAAAACAGGAACTTTCTGCCCGATTGGTTTATGTCTGGAATAAAATAATAATACAAGTCCTTAAAAATAGTCACATTTGGCCATATGCGAACATATGAATATTCTATGTTAGTATAAGACAATCTTTGTTAGTGGATTGTTTATTTTTACTTTTAATTGTTACCTGCACGTTCTTGGAACAACTATTATACACATAGCAAAATACTACTTACATTCATAGGTCGAACAACCACCCGTAGTTACCTTTTTTCATTATCATTATAAACGTAATTATCTGTTGATACGGAATTCTGTCCGGTCGACAGAAAAGGATCATACTTGAATATGGATCAATTCAAATTCTTTATTTGACATATCCGATTCCACGGAAAATATTGATGCTAACGCTGAATTCAACACCGGCGACAACTGTGTAGATTGATGACATCTACGTTTTTGTAATCTATAATTCATCTTGCTTTCAACATTATCGCTCGTGGGTACATTGCTCCATGTGCTGAGTGTTTAGTAGGTCCCATCAATATAGCATAATTTATTCGATAGCTAGATTGGTCGAAGCTTTATTGCGCGCACTTATCGCCACGAACTTTATTGGAAAGGGATAACCGATACTGGGTGGTGAGTCTGAAACAATTTCAGGAGCCTCGAACTCGCAACAGCGGGTGCAAACATCCGAGCGTATTTTTAGCGTCTACTCATTGGATTTTCTGGGTGGCTTTTTGACGACAAAAATATTTATCGGACAGCATAGAAAAAAGAAGCTTAAATATTGGAATTAGTGTATTGGTAATTGATAGGTACTATAGGATTTAGAATTTCTGGCTAAAATGAGTAAATGTTTCAATTGAAAATTCACCTTCGGAATTCTCTTTCTACAGCATAAAACGAATATTAACGAACGATACTCGCAAGTAGTATCATCAAAATCATTCGGTATCTTTGCTAAAAGCTTTCAATGATAATTGTTTCTACATACCGAGTATCCTAACATAATTTATCATATTGGAAAATAGCATCTTAAATGAACCTCCTTTTTCGAAGAATCACACAGCCCTTG
>JBAWET010000303.1:0-7424 GCA_049591355.1 Nitrososphaeraceae archaeon | reverse complement strand
AAATAGCCGTAATGTACGCTGGAAAAATAGTCGAAATGGGACCAGCGGAAGGAGTTTTATCAAAGCCTCTTCATCCATATACACAAGCTCTAATTCAAGCTGTATCAGAGCCTGACCTATCCAATATTTCCGCGGAACGAATCATACCCATTAAGTCCGAAAATAATGCCATACCTGCGAAGGGCTGTAAGTTCTATAACCAGTGTCTCTATTCTATGGATATCTGTAAGGTTGAACCTCGACAAAAAGAAGTTGAAGAAAAACACTGGGTATCTTGTTATCTTTACGACAAAGAGAATCACTCGAATTGAGATTTTTGCGTTTAGTCCTATTTACAGGTGTCCATCCTTAGCACAGATCACTTTCTTTAAGTATTCCTTTCAAATGAGGCTACTTTGTCCTAAACGGAGAAAATAAGAATAAGGATGAAATCTATACTCCTCTGTTGGTTAAAGGAACTTGTTGGTAATTATGTTGATTTCTACTGGTTTAAGGAAATCACGATCAATTTTTCATGAATTATTGTATTTTGCCTAAAGAAAATATAGGAATCCCAGTAAACTACTAATATCATGAATGAACATTAGAAATAAATGAAAAAAAATATAGCGATGCAGAACACGAGAGAGAAACTGTCACTCGCTGATATATCTCCTGTTTGGCATTATCGCCTCTACGAACATACACTTCCTTTACCATTTTCTCTCACTTGGTTGAAATGGTATTTTGAGCTTAAAGTTGCATCAAAATGCGTTGTGGGCGAAGCATACAAATATGATTCGACCTATTTGGTCGAATGTTCAAGATGCGATTATTTCGGATGGAAATTCATGATATATTTTACTTTACGATCAAGGTCAAAGTTAGAGAAAAATAAGAATGCATTTCTTGTACATTGGATCAATGAACATTTGAGATTAAGTTAACAATGTCGATCCTTTCTTCAATTCAATAAAACAATAAATAGAAAGGACAAACTGACTTTTTCACCTTTAATTAAGATTTTGTTGCAGATGAATACAATTAACTTACACAAAAAGACTTCTAATTCGTGAAATACATCTATCAACCAGCAGGAACAGAGGGTCACCAAATATTGGGAGACAGCCTTTCATGCTAAGATTTAGGCTTCTTTCTAGTAGAATCTCAATTCTTGAATCAGTGTTTGCGATGACATACACACGTAACGCTGCCACTGAATTCTGAATAATAACTCCCCTATTACATTTGTACGTTTATCTCTTTGAATGTTTGTTGTTACTTGGTCACCCCAAAAAAAGTTTTCCAATTTGACGGTCGTGTAAGTTTATCAAATCCTAAATTAATTGAGCAATTACCGTAACTATTCCTGATGCTGAGAGCCATTGAAGAAATTCCATACAAAGCGTTTAAGACAATTGATAACAGAAGTCATTAGAAATGACGTTGCAGTTAGGACTACACATGTATCACAGATTGCCTAAGGCAATAAGCTCAAATTTAGTTAATTTCAAGAATTACGGAGCAGAAATAATCTCCGAAATTCGCATTGAATTCTATACTCCTGACTCTTTAATATGTTCGATCAAATCTCTAATCATTACTGGTTTATGAAAAAAATCCCGGGCATTCCATATTGGAAACAGTGTAAGGAATTCCTCGTCGTGCGCATTAGAATCAGACATAAAACATACCTTTACTTTACTATCGAGATCTCTTATTTTTTCATATAGCGCAAATCCATCCATATGTGGTAGTCCTACGTCTAGAATCAAGAGATCATAAAGTCCTGATTTGAAATTGGACAATACTGTTTCAGGATCGTTACAAATGTCAGCTGAATAACCCGAATTTTCTAACCCATCTCTTATCTCATCAGTTGTCTTGGCTTCATCGTCAACGACTAAAATTCTCCTTTGCATCAGGTATTAAAAATTTATTTGACTCACCTAATAATTTATTTCGTAAATATTTTTTCACAAGTACACAAAGAACTTATAACTAAAATTAGATAACGATCCTTAGAATCGTATTAATTCGTGATATTTAATGTAAAAACAGAAAGAAAAAAATTTAGTTTTGGTTACGGACAACCTTCCATTTTTTGAATAAAGTATCCTTTTTCTTTAATCCCGCTCTCCACCATGGCTGGTGCCTCCTGGATATGACAGAATTGGCACTCTTCCTGAGTCATTTTCTGTGCTCCCTGTCCCACCGTATTCAGAAATTCCTTTCCATACTCTATGGCCTTTTCGTGTGGAGAAGATGCTTCAACTATCACATCAAAATGCATTGTCTTCCCGTCTTTTTTTGTAACATAGGTATCGTATACAGCACATTCCATAAGCATACTTTTCAAATACTCTATTTATTCCATTTCTTTGTTGACGCATCTTCCACGGGCTTGATCTATGAGTGCTGAACAGGTAATGCAAAGTCAAGGATATATACATGAACGAGAAAAAACCGACTTTGGAGATCTGGTATTGTAATAAATAAGTCCTTCTACAAATATGTGTAGTGCACCTTTCTAAACAAGATGAGAAGGCACTTGATGGAGAATTTGGCTCTTCGCTTTCAGTTGCATATAAGATATTGCTGGCAATTGGAGAAGCCACGGAAGCTGAAAAATTAGTGAGCATAAAATGGGCTCACGTTTCAGGAGTTAATTACAATACGATAGGGGATGCGGGGCTCAAATTTCTGACGGAGTTTAGCAAAGATGCCAGAGTTTCGGTACAAACTACGCTAAATCCAATGGGCTACGACAAACATAAGAAATCAATAATTTCGGACGAGTTTCAAGATAAGCAAACAAGTATTGTGAAATCGTATATGAAGATGGGAATTCTCCCATCATTTTCCTGCGTCCCATATGAAATCTTCGATATGCCCAGAAAAGGCACCCGTGTGAGCTTTGCAGAAAGCAGCGCTGCCATTATGGCCAACTCTATGTACGGATTACTAACAAATAAGGAAAGTGCCCTCAGTGCATTGGCTAGTGCCATTACTGGAAAAGCGCCATACTCAGAACTTCATAATGAGGAGCTGCGACGACCAACAGCTCAGGTTAGAGTTGACACGCCTCTCTCAAATGAATTGGATTATGGCTTACTTGGTTACTTCGCAGGTAATGCGATAAGCAAAAGTTGTGTATCTCTGGGCTGTTATGAGAAAGACCTGAACATAATGAAGGCTAAATCTTTATCTGCTGCACTTGGAACTGCCGGCTCTTGTGGAATGTTCACCCAAGAAGAAACTAACAGTGAAAAAATTGGGTTTGGAAAAAAGGAAAAGGACACTGTTAGAGATGAGTTGAACACGACAGATAACGGGGACCTTATTGCACTCGGGAGTCCTCAACTAGGCATAAACGAGTTAGAATTGATATCAAAGAGTGTAGTTGGAAAGCAATTCTCAAAACCTTGCATGATCTTTTGTCCCCGTGCCATTTTTAACGAAGCCTTCAAGTTGGGCATAGCTCAGCAGATCGAGAATGCTGGAGGAAATTTAATTTGTGATGCCTGTACATGTCTCACTCCTCTAATAACCAGTGACGAATATGATGGTATAATCACAAACAGTATAAAGGGATCTTATTACTTTAATAAGTTTAATCGCATCCCAGTGTGTCTAAAAGATTTGAAAACCATTCTGAAAGAGCATCTGAAATAATTTGATAGAGTATGTCAAGTGTAAGAAAATTGTCGGAGGGATAGGCACGGGAAGGATCGTTTACACAAAGTACCCACTCAATTTTTTGTCGTCAGTTGATACGCATACTGGTGTGGTATCTGATCCTTCACATGATTTAATCGGAATCTCTCTGAAGAATAGTATTTTGATTTTTCCGTATGCAATTGGGAGTAGTGTAGGTGCCTATTCCATATTTGCTCTGAAATCAAATGGTGTTGCACCGTCGGGAATTATATGTACTATCAAGGTGGATATCACTACTGCATCAGGATGTGCTATAGCAGGCATACCCTTAGCCCAAACCATTAAAGGGCATCAACTACAGGGACTATCGGATAACTTTCAAGCGATACTAGACGCAAACAATGGTTCCTTAAAGATCAATAAAGTTTAAGTGATTACTACATTAACCGAAAATTGGTGTGTGGCATTTGACGGGCGAACGGACTACCCAATCTAGTTGGTGGAATGAAGAGAAAAGTCCACACACCGACTGCTGTGGAATCATAATCAAAGCCAAGTAAATGATATTAAGACATAAAACTAGAGGTTAATCTAATAGTATGTTTGCTCATAGTATTATAATGCCTAAGCAGGGTTTGTGTCTCATTATTTCGTATCTTGATCAAAAACCCCCTAATTTCCATAATTTCCATTTTCAAATTATTTGCCTTCCGGAGAATTCAGTAACGTGTCATTGGCTAACCTAACTGTAGCAATTACCAGTAGCCGAAGAGCAACTGAACTTGCACATCTGATAAAGACATTCGGTGGAATTCCTTATATCGTTCCCACAATAGGTATTGCGGATGCTCAACCAATTTCAAATGAAGTTGATTTTTTTATTAATACTGTACTTAGAGATAAGATTGACTATTTCGTCTTCATGACTGGTCCAAGTGTGCATTATTTTTTTAGAATTGCTTCAAGTTTGGGAGTGAAAGAAGAACTTATCTCAGTCATTCGAGGCTCTACTGTCGTCTCAAGGAGCGATAAGCCATCTCACGTACTCCGTAGTTTTGGAATCTATTCCGATCTTTTTCCAGACGAAAATACTGAAAGGGGAATACTGAAATTGCTTAAAGGAAGAGATATGAAAGACAAAAAAATTGCAATCATATGGCATGGAGCCAGTAGCAGAAGTTTCAAAATGGAATTAGAATCTGAGGGATCTAATGTTTTGGAGCTATCGTCGTATTCCTACTCGTTATCGCTTGATGAATCGGCAGATACCATCTTGAAACAGATGGGATACAAATACATCAAGCCGAAAATCGAAACTATTTTAAAACTCATTGACGACGCAGCCGGTGATCTTATTGATGTAATCACTTTTACAAGTCCGCCGTCGGTATTAGAATTGATGAAGATTGCAGATATCCATAATTACAGAGAATCGTTGTTGTCTTCTTTGAATCAAAAAGTAATAGTCACCTCAGTAGGCCCATCTACTACCGAATTATTAAACCGGAATGGGATAACTGTTGATGTAATGCCTAGCGTGTACAAGATGGGTCCAATGGTAAAGGCACTTTCTGATTATGTCTCATTGCAAGGACAGCAAAATCCAAAGTTAGGAAAGCTGATGAAGGATGGGAAGCTGTGATGTATTATGAGAATATTCTCGTAAGTAGACACATAAAAATTACGGTTGTTGAGGCTCCTAGACTACGATTTACGTATTACTTTTTATTAGGAAATCTGCAGTAATACTATATTGACTAGCTTCTGTCCTGAATGCGGCGGAGAACTAAAATTTGATATTTCGACGAAGAATTTTATTTGTAGAAGTTGTGGTCTTTATGCATCAAGGGAAAAAATTGATGAACTGAGGGACAAGACACATCAAAATACCAATTCTGATGATAGAAGAAAGCACGATGACTACCTTGATTGGTGGCAATCATCCAAGAAGGACAAGCAAAAGCAATAGATATTCGCTGGTATAACTTATTCTATGCTACGCTTCAAACTGGGTGCCAGGTATGTCGTGTACTTCTTTTTTAAGTGACACTAGTTGATCTTCTTTTCTTGTCTTAAGAACAGTCATTAATTCAGTTTCCAAGATCCTGGGCAATTTACGGATTTTATTTTCTCCGATTTCTCGCATTTGATCTAAATCCTTCGCTCGAATCTTCAATATAAGATCAAATCTTCCATGCATTTCATGTATCTCTAATACTTCATCGATCTTTAGTAGACCTTCTGTAACTTCGTCTGCAAAACCAGGTTCAATGTTTATGCCCATAAATGCAAGATGGTCATAGCCGAGCATATTGTTATCTACAGATATGGTAAATTTTTTGATCAAACCATCTGCGATCAGTCTCCTTACTCGGATATGCACCGTCGCGTCGGAAATGCCGATCTGTTTGGCTACTTCAACAAATGGCATAGAAGAATCCTTACTTAGCATATAAATAATCTTAAGATTAATGTCGTCTAAAAGATCACGGTTAAAATGCAAATCGAGTAAAAGTAATGAGATCTATGTGGCTTAAATGCTTTTGGAAAGAGATTATAAACGAATTCTAGTTTTTTCAAAATAATGTGTATAAATTAGGTATTAATGTATCTAATAGTCACGATTAATATGAAATCATTGGCTTTACAAATATGTAATAAATGCAACAAGAATGATGCCATTTACAAGCGATATTATTCTGGAGAGACGTTATGCAAATCCTGTTTCCTGCGATCTATCGAACACAAAGTTAAAAGGACAATAACCAAGTTCTCGATGGTCAAATACGGAGAGAAAGTTGCTATTGCAGTATCGGGGGGCAAAGACAGTCTTACTCTTCTTTACATCTTAAGCCACATATTCAAATTAAATGAATTGGGTAAATTGATAGCCGTAACAGTGGACGAAGGTATTGATGGGTATCGTGATGAATCTCTTAGAATTGTCAAGGAGTTTTGCTCAGAATTGGGGGTGGAGAACAGAACAATGAGCTATAAAGAACTATTTGGAACGGGGATGGACGAAGCAATGAAGCTAAGAAAATCAGAAAAAACCTCCTCTTGTTCGATGTGCGGTACATTCAGACGACGTGCTCTGGACGTACTAGCTGAATCGTGTGGCGCCGACGTTATTGCCACCGGGCACAATCTAGACGATCATATACAGACTTTTTTCATCAATATGTTCTCTGGAGATGTTGAAAGAATAGGATGGACATACCCAGAACCTGTAGAGTATGGCTCATCCGGTATAAAAAAAATCAAACCATTTTTAGGCCTTTACGAACAAGAGATCATATTTTATGCCCTACAAAGAAATATCCCTTTTCAATCGGAGGAATGTCCGTATATGAACGAAAGCATAAGAAGTGACATAAGACTTTTCCTCAATAGGCTTGAAATATCGCATCCGGGGGTAAAGTACAGTATGTACAATTCTGTCCTCAAAATTTCAGAGGGATTAAAGAATCGAAATACTACCAAAAAATCTGTGCAGTGCATAGTCTGTCAAAGAAATTCGACCAGTACCTTCTGCTCTGTATGTAAGACTGTGGCAATGCTTTCGAATAATTTAGACTCTGGCAAATAACTCTGTATTCTTGGTTATGGCATGGTGTTCTGCTATAATGGTGATATGCAAATATAACGAGTAAGTACATGATATTATGCGGTAGCAGGGAGGGTCGGGGTGTTAGCCGTACCCCATATCAGAAATCGGCTTTATGCTGGGATCAGTAACTGCTGGGTAAATCTTTGGATGGAAAGTTCCTACTTACCTTGCGGAT
>JBAWET010000302.1:0-7460 GCA_049591355.1 Nitrososphaeraceae archaeon | reverse complement strand
CAACAGGAGTTAATATCCATAAAGGAAAAGCTGGAGAAAAAGGAGAAATTGTAGTTGATCTTATGAAGGTAAGTAAGCATTCTGATAATCCAAAAGGAATGACAATGAGAGGCAATGTAACAGAGTCAAGTTTAAAGGGATCTTTGGCAGGAAAAACAATTGCTGATCTAAAGACTGCGATAGCGAATGGCGATGTGTATGTTAATCTCAAAACACAAGACCATCCCGATGGACTAATGAGAGGACAGCTAAAGCTTAAAGGCACCAACGCAACTGATTCAAGCGTGACTGATTCCACCAACAGTACCTCGTAGAAGAGCAGGAAAACGCATCTTTTTCTTTTTTGTCGGCTATAACTATTAAATTTACTCCCAATTCAAGCTTAATTATTTGAATAATTCTAAAGCGGCCTTTATCCTCGCCATCTCTACTTTCGTAATATTTTCCACTATTATTGAACCATCGATTATTTCCATATTTAAGACTAAACTAAGCCGTCGACTACCCTGTTAGCGAAATTAACTTTCTTTTCTAAGAATATTCAAATAGTTTAAAGCCAGAAAATTTATGAATCTAAATAATGTTTTATTTGAACAAGATACTGGCTTCTGCAAATATACTCAAATATGGTAATAAGGTGATTTAGCTGAATAACATCATTGTTCTAGCTATCTTAATTTCATTACCTATTTTATCTATCTTTGTCCCGATAAGCAATGCCGCTGAAAGCGGTTTTGATCTAACAGGCTTCAACATTGCTGCTGTCGGAGATTGGGCTTGTAATGACAATACTCAGAACACTGTCAAGAACATTCTAACAAAGAAACCAGAATTGGTTCTTGCACTCGGAGATCTTTCGTATCAGAAATCACCAGACTGCTGGTTTCAAATAGTATCGCCACTTGATAATGTAACTAAGGTAGTGAGAGGAGATCACGATAGCGATGCACGAATGACTCAATATATGCAGCATTTTAAAATGAGCAAGGAATTCTACTCCTTCAATCACAAGAATATACACTTTCTAATCATGTCTACCGAGACACCTTATGAAATGAATTCTGAGCAATATCAATTTGTAAAATCGGATTTGGAGAATGTATCAGCGAGATCAGATATACAATGGATCATCGTTGCCTATCATCAACCCGCATATACTTCTCCAACTAACTGCAATGGCTGTAGTCCGAGAGTAATGTTAAGAGAAGTGTACCATCCATTATTTGACAAATACGGTGTGGACCTTGTCTTGCAGGCGCATGATCATAATTATGAAAGAAGCTATCCAATTTTATTTAATAGACAAGACTCTGAAGAACCTATAATCGCTGACAAGAACCAGAACAACTATAACTTCAATACTCTTAATCCTGATAATCCTCACGGAACCATATTCGCGACTGTTGGAACAGGAGGTGGAGAGCTCAATCTTTTTGAGGGAAAAGCTCCGTATGTAGCAAAACAATATCGAGGTTTCGGTTTCTTGAATATTGATCTCGTAAATAATGGCAAAAGACTAAGTTGTACTTTTATTGTCAATAATGGAACTTCGTACGATGAATTCACAATTAGCAAATAATGTTTTCATCATAGCTGATAAGGGGTAAAAAAGGGGCATCTACCACGCCCTACCAGCTTTTGAAATTTTAAAAAACATTTAATCGATCAAGATAGATTGGTATGATAAAAAGTATATAACTCGACATACATTCCCATACGATGATTAAATATGGCGGATGATAAATCAAAAGAAACTGATCAAACAAACACTATTGCACAAGACAGTTCTGAAATTTTTGATACATACAAGAAAGGCATTTTAAAGATTACTGAAGAACTATCTAAATTTCAACCCCAATATGTACAAATGATTTCAAAACTACAGGAAGAATACTTATAACTTACAAAACAATTCGTTAACAAAGTATTTGCAGCACAAAGAAATTGGGCAGGCAGCAACGTAACTTTAACTAGCACAACATTTCCAAGTTGGACATATGCACCATATGTAGAACAATTTAGAATAAAGTCTAACGAAATCACTGCACAAGCATTGAGTGTATTTCACACGTCGAATGAATTAGCAATAAATGCACTAAATGCAGCAAGGGAGAATATGAAGTTATATGGAAAGGCTATCGATGCCATGATGGAATTTAATTATAACGTGGCCAATGCGTGGTCATCATTCTTCACATCAGCACAAAGACAACAATACTTCAGACTATAAGGTTTTTCAACCTTTTATCATTCCAAACTGGCATATGTTATGTCGATGTTTACATTATCTGTATTGGTAGTACCCCAACCACCGTATGACTCAGCAGTTTGTTGTTCCTGGCAAATAAAATTTTTTAGTTTCCTAGTCCATTATAATAATGCTCTTCGTCATGACTGCTGTAGGTCTATTGGTTCCAATCGATAAGAGACCTGCCAGCTTTGGATTCTCCAACCTGAAAAAAATCCTATAGGTTTAGATTAAAATTTATGAATTTGGTAAATTTGACGTTTGATACGTCTATGATAAGGGGGAAGTTTATACTCTGCCCGGAATATAGCAGACCACATTTATCAGTTCTTGAAAATCTTCTCTTAATTCCATTCTGTAGCAAACTAAACTTTGCTAACTAACGGTTATATCTCCATTAGAAATGTAATTTGAAGTATGTTGCTGGTTGGGGCTAGACTAACTACCATTGATTGACCTCACCAGCATTTGATATATTTATAACTATAATGCATTCAACTATTTTGGGTGGCTTAGAAAATGACCAGAGAATTACTACTTATTTGTATTATGCTTTTTGTTATTCCTATGGGAGTGAAGCTAGTTTATGGACAGAATGCCGGAGGACAAGTAAATGCTACTAATCCTCACTTTGAAAATATATTCCAACAGAGATTGGGGAGTAATTACACGGCAAACTTGATAATTATTTATCAAAGCCCTATGATGGTTGTGCTTAAAGGTGATTTAGTGTCAGCTTCTCCCGGCTCCTCTTATTTCAAAACGAACTACAATGATGTGTTCTGGCATGGTATTGAAATATTACATCAGGAATTTGGATTCGCTTTAGATAAACTTGTGGTAAATGGTTTTGGGTCAGTCATAAATCCCGAAAGAATGTATGCAGTGATGATTAAGAGTGATGTAAAATAATAGACAACCTGTCAAGCCAAACCTTTTCCGGTGTTTCCAAATAGAACTCGCCAGTTTTTTGTTCTATTAAAATTCTCATTCTCTTTCTTACACCGTTGTAATTACTCTTAGTCTACAGGGATGTTCAAAATCTCTGCCTGGGCTTTGATATACATCACACTACACTAATCATACTACACCAGACGTTACTAAGCGTCCTCACATGTGATCATGAATACCAAAGCGTCCTAAACACTCGATATGTCCTCTCAGCTGAGTTCAAATCCTAATGCGAGTATAATAATTGTGTCAAAAATGATTCAACAAACCACCGGTCCCACATCAATAATGATATTAATCCAAATTGAGATAGCTGATTATTGATACTCGAGATAAAACCGATAATGCCACCTAATAACCAATTGGTTACCTACGGCTTAATATAGTCCCCATATGAAATGGTATATGACTATGTTTAAAAACACAAAAGCCTTTTCCAGTTTTTCCGTAAACGATTTAGAAAAAGCCAAAAAATTCTATGGTCAGACCCTAGGATTAGAGATATCAGAAGCGAACGAAGGTATAAGTTTGGATATCGTTGGAGGTAACGAGATATTCATATATCCCAAAGCTGACCACACACCTGCGACTTTTACCATTCTTAATTTTGCCGTTGACGACGTTGAGAAATCAGTAGACAATCTCACAAACTTAGGGATACATTTCGAAATTTACAAAGAAGGTGAGCTTAAAACTGATGACAGGGGTATTTTCCATGGTGGTCCCAAAATTGCGTGGTTTAAAGATCCTGCTGGAAATTTCCTGTCAGTACTTGAAGAAATGTGAGTGAAAGCTATTTTTCATTAGATAGTGACCTCTTACAAATGGAATTGAAACATCGGCTCTAAAATCAGAACCGCATAGACCCCTTTTGGTTTCTATTTGGTCATGGCCCATTCAACCAGCTCTGCAACTTTAAACAAGACGACGTATAGACTGGATTTCTTAACATGTCCTCTTCAAGGAAAGTAATTTAACATTATAAGGCAGAAGTATAGATTATCATAACTGTCAGCTTCACATTGCTCATTTGCAGGAGAACCGATTGATGTTACTATATCGTAAACAAGTTCCCCTTTTAATATCTTGTTTATGGTAACATCTGGTGTCAATTTAGGAGAGATTTGGGAAATTCCTTAAATAGCAAGTGGAAAAGGAGACTGCAATGGCAAATTCTAAAAGATCACCAGAAAAAATGTTAGGAGTAATAGCTTCAATATTTCTCCTATCATTTGCTATAGTAGCAACAACACAGGGACGAAGTCAGCTAGTATTTGCACAAGGTCAGGACGAAAATTCGATGATGAATATGTCTTCTTCTTCGTCTTCGATTCTTCCTCAACCAAATGCAAACGGCACTCTTCTAAAAGTAGAAGCATCAAATGGACTATTTGAACCGGCAGCAGGCCTGAGTAACGTATTTGGTCCAAAGGGATTATTCCCCTTCACAGATGTTTTCAAATGTGGAGATGCTTTGACATGCGGTGTATCAGCTGGCAATGATGCAAAATTTACAGGTACCTTTGAGCAAGGAAATCCAAATAAAATGACTGGATACGAAGCGACCTATACTTCTCCAGTAACATACGGACCACATCAAATCAAAGGACACACATACAAGATAACCTTGACAGATACAGTATGGAATTCTCCTGATGCTGCACTTCCTACTAAAAATGCTGAATTCTCTGAATTGGTAAGCAATGTAGGATTCAATCAGATACAACATGGAGCTTCTCATGTAGACAGATCCGATGTTCCGCAGTTATCTGACCTGGCATTCCTGTATGGTCATGTAAAAGTGACTGACATCACAAATGGAAACAACACAGATGTTGCAAAAGATATATTCACTCATGTCATGGTGGCACATGTAATGGATGAGAAGGCGTATTACCGCAACATGCGAGATGAAGCAAAGAGTCCAACACTAGTGTTACTGTTTGGAGTGAATATTCCAAATGGAGTCGAATTACCAGGAGTTGGCAAGCTAACTGCAGAAAAGGCGCAATCATTTACACCTCTATCAAGCGATCCATCACTGAAGAATCCACCTCAATTCAGTTATCCAGTAAAAATGGATCCACCAAGAGAGGGAGATGTCAAGAAACCAGCATCGCAATCAGCCATCTGGCCAGTTGCTAATCCGAAACAACCACTTTACTTTACATTCCTGGTATTCCAGAATGTAGATGCCAAGTGGACGAGTGCTGTTGGTCAGTAAGAATATCAGAGTGCGAGGATCTGTAGGTTGGAATCAAGCGTCCCCTTATCTTTTTTTATTATTTTGCAAAACAGGTAGAAGTTAGAAGCTTTTGAGGTTTTGACACACTTCAAGTTTTCATGTCCATGGTTTTAGCTAGAGTTCCATACTTATTCATTTTTAATTTAGTACAATCGGGTGAACTTACAGGAATCCGAATAGGTTATTTTCAATTGTTTCCAAATAACAGGAACATATGAAGTGGATGGGTCTCTGTCAGAAAAATTAGAGCCAAATAGACTGTTTTAGCAACTATGGGAGGTAGAAAATTACCCGATCCAAAAAAGATTGATTGTTAAGCCAGAAACAAAAAATTGAGTGGTGCTCCAGTATGGCACTACTTTATCTGAAATGTCGGAATGTCACACCAATAGTCGTTTAGAATATTGCCAAACTGACATTTAATTTCTTTCGAATCACCTATATTGAGTTGTATTCCTTCAGGTTTCTCAATTTTGTCTATAGCATAGTTTAGTACCGATTTTATCTTTTCATTAACTTGGTCTTGGCTCACAAACGGATTCGCAAGGCCAGTCATATTTGTACCTGTTTGATTATTTGTATTGTCCATTTTTATGTACCCTATCGTTGGTGATTTATCAAAATCCACTATTACAGCAGAAATCAATGCATCCCTAGCCTTAATAAAGTCTGCCTGCGTACCTGTCATCATATAAGTAGTGTCAAAGGTTGAACCCACATAACTCGCTCCGTTTGTAACGGTAAAGTCGTTTTGTGATGTTTTTTGGGTCTTGACAGAATAATTCGATTGTGCATTTGCTGTTGATGAAGTGACGCTGAACATCGAACCACATAGGACTGCAACAACTCCAACAAGGAGTGCTATCTTGAATTGGTTTTTCATTAAGGTAGGTCGATGCGTCATCTATATAAGAGTTCCATTAGATGGTTTTGTGTATTAAAGAATTGATAAAAGTGAAGATGAAGAAATGAAACAAGACGGTATCACAGCTGATTAAATAGTTTTTTTCTTCAACAAAAGAATGAGCCTATGATAGTATGCTTTCGTTAATACTAACCGTAAATGAAAATTAAAGTCAGGAATTGAAAATTCTTTTCAACGGTTTGAACTTTTGTGGCGATACTAAAAAATAAATTCGTCTCAGTTCAGTATTGAATATTGCTTAATAGAATTGTCCGTCGGCTATGATTGCATGTGAGCTAAGAGCGTAATAACAAATTCTGCACAGGTTCTATTACAGAAAAACTGTACGCAAGTCCTCGTTAAGAGAGTTGAGCAGCTTCATATCCTGTTCTTCAAGCTGAAAATCAAATACCTCGCTATTCTCTTTGATTCGTTTTTCGTGTATAGACTTGGGAATCACGACTAGGTCATGCTGTAGGCCCCATCGGATCAAAGTTTGAGCTGCAGTTTTGTCATATTTCTGTGCAATGGTTTTTACGGTCGCATGATTAAGCTTTTCACCTCTAGTTAACGGACTATAGGCTTCGAGCTGAATGTGATTATTCTTGCAGAATTGTAATAGCTTTTCTTGATAAAGGAACGGATGAAATTCAACTTGGTTTACCGAAGGAACAGTATCAAAGTTTTGGAGTATTTCCTGTATATCAAGAATTTCATAATTGCTTATCCCAATAGATCTTGCTTTTCCATTTTTTAGTAATTGAATCATAGCCTTCCACGTATCTTTGCTTTTTGCTTGAACTGGCCAGTGGATCAAGTAGAGATCAATATATGATAGTCCTAAGCGTCGCAAACTTCTTTCACAGGCCGTAAGAGTAGAATCGTATCCTTGATCGCTATCCCATACCTTTGTAGTAATGAAAATCTCTTCTCTTCGTATCCCACTTTCTCGTACTGCCCTACCTACATCCGCCTCATTACCATATAACCAAGCAGTATCGATATGTCTATAGCCGATCTTTAATGCATACCTAACTGCACGCAAAGTTGTTTCTCCAATTGCTGTCTGGTAAACGCCTAGGCCTAGGTGTGGAATCTCTACTCCATTATTA
>JBAWET010000301.1:0-2229 GCA_049591355.1 Nitrososphaeraceae archaeon | reverse complement strand
CTAAATTAGCCATTGACAGGGGCACCAGCGGACCACTAGAGAGCATCTCTGCCTATTGCTTCAAACATCCGCCGGTACAGATGTCTTACTCAGACGCTAAGGACCGATTTATGGAATTTATAGAAGGTAAGAGGGAGTGATAGAGTTTATAGAAAACGCCAAATGATCTTGATATTCTTTTTGTAATGGATGTTGTGTAAAACTTAGGTAGAAGTTTAACATCATCTAGATAACTATATACACACGATTTCTTCTGATGAAGATGACTTGGAGACAAAATTATTCACCGATCTGATTGTTATCACGAAGTGGACTGAATAAAACCAGGACATACTACAAAGGACGACTTATTAATGGCTTCATTATAAAAACTGTTCAAATAATTTTAGTTCAGATTATTAAATCATTTCTTACTTAGGTTAAAATTGGCGTTCATTAACCCTTTGATCGCGGGCTCGTGGCGCAGTTCATTTCGAGAGTTCGAAATGAGCGTAAAATGGACAGCGCGGACGCCTCCTAAGCGTCAGGTCGAGGGTTCAAATCCCTCCGAGCCCGTTAATAATTTAAGTTCAGCTTGAGCAGGTCCACGATACAGCGGGGAGTTCCTGGTCGCTTGGTACACATAAATCGGGTTTTTCCCTCCTGCGATCTAAGCAGTTCCAATACGAACGCTCGCTGGTTTTTGCAACGCCAATTCCAGCTGAATATTAAATCCCTAGGATCAATTATCAGGTTTATGCTTTTGATCGTAATGTTCTATATAATCTGAGTCAGTATTAAACAGGAGATTGCATTTGCTGCAAACAACTGGCTCACTTAGCGGACTTGCATCCATTCCCATTATGCTCTGTATATGTAAAATATAAATTAAATGAATTTGATTTAGGGAGACTAACTTCTAGTTTTCCCCTTCAGTATTCTCTTGTGGCCTCGAGCGATCCTTGAGTGTCGAATTCCTATTCGGATATTCGTTTGGCATAATTATATTGTTGAATTCTACCATTGACAACATGATATATCTGTATTAGAATCGTGGGGTATTATGACAATGATATGAACTATGTCACTGTGCATAATTTGTCATCAACAAAACAAAACAACTTGTGTTCAGGTTTGCTTTCTTATTTCGTCGAATAATTCATTGTTGCAGGTAAGATGTTTAACAAAGATGCAGCCACTCCATGACATTAACCGAAACGGCAGAAGACTGGTTACGAAATACACATACTTTAAGCTTTGAATTCAATAGGACTAATTGATATTAGTTAAAAGCCAATTAACTTATTATCAAGGTGAGAAGGAGAGGAAGACAATCTTGCCAATCGTGATACGAAAGAGTGCGAAATTCAATGATCAATTAAAAAATAATCTTAGGATAAGATACGAAGAAAGAAAGAAAAACAGGTTGGGGGTTGCCCCAATACACGTCTCCGATATTCTGCCGACTACATGTATAAGGAAACAATACTATTCGAGAGTATTTCCAGAAAAGGATCCAATCTCAGATGAATCCGTGCACCATTTTGTAAGGGGGGAGGCGAGCGAATTTGTTATCACACAGCTAGCCAATATGGGTGTATCGCAAGCTGATTTAGAATTTAGTGGAATTGTTGCCCATCCCGACATAATGGGCTCAGATTTAATTGTTGAACTAAAGGATACTGTAAATGGTAAACGCCTTGATATAACAGATCAAACATTTCGTTCTTACCTTAGACAACTCTTGTATTATATTGTAATAACCGGTTTTGAAAAAGGAATAATATCCATACGATACAATATTAAAGAATTGAGATGGATAAGAGGCGATGAACAAGGGGACTATTATTTTAGACCAAAAGATGCAAATATTGTGGGAACAGAAAGTTGGGAAATTTCACTACCCAAGCAAGATATCACTAGAGAGATCATAAAGAATGAAATGGTCCGAAGAAAAAATTTATTCCTACGTGCAATAGAAGAAAGAAATCCTTCTATTTTACCAAGACTAGTGGAACCAATGAAGTCCAAGAAATGTCCTTCATGCCCATTTTATGACATATGTATGGATCAAGATGGAGAAACTGAAGATGCTAGATTGATGGCACTTGAGAAAGACTTATTGGACATATCAGGAGTCGTTGACTTTAAGCCATCCATAGAATAAGTAGTTGAAAACAGTGAGATAGATATGTTTCGTCATATTAGCTCAACAATTAACCTCGCAAGTCTAGGTTCTTTTCCCTGAAG
>JBAWET010000300.1:0-9908 GCA_049591355.1 Nitrososphaeraceae archaeon | reverse complement strand
GTGGGTAGACAACAGTAATGGGACGCGGCAGATCTTATTCAGAAAAAGTGTTGACGGAGGGGAAAACTTTGATCATATTATTAAATTGACCAAAAATATTAGTAGTTCCTACAACGCAGAATTAGCTACATTCGGATCAAGCGTAATTGCAGTATGGAACGAATTTGAGATTCAGAAAGGAAATATGATTTTATTGAGAGAAAGCAAAGACGGAGGATTTAGCTTCGAAAAGATAAAGGAACTTGGAGCGTCCGATCGACAATCTTATCCAAAAATCGCAGCCTACAAGGATCAAAAGTACGTGACCTGGAATATAAATGGAACCAATACTCAAACTCGTCAAATACTACTATCTAAAGCAATAGATGACGCCCATAATCTTCCCATCATGCAAAAGACAATCGCAAAATACCTAGACGACGGTGAATCACACGTTACTGCCCTTGATCGAAATGTTTTGGTATTTTGGACTGATGGCAACGCACAAGGTCACAATAATCTTTACTACACGCGTAGTACCAATTATGGTAATGAGTTTGGAGATATTGTTGACATATCCCAAAGCTTTAATGACTCATCGAATGTGGAAACTGCATTTAGCGATAGTAATCTATATGTAGTATGGCAAGAAGGCGTATCCGGAAATCAAGAAATCTTCATAAGGAATAGTAGCAATGGTGGAGTCACATTTGGCCAAGCTAAAAACATTAGTAATAACAGAGGAACTTCAGAATGTCCTTCAATATCTATTTCTAATAACAAGTTACATATAGTATGGGAAGATGATACTCTGGGGAATCACGAAATATATTACAAATCCATGTATGGGAACTATCTGGCCAGCCCGACATCATGAAATTAGAAATACACCTGGAGAATACAGGAGAAAGCGCACTAAGCACTTCAATCTACCAAAGGAATAATTTTAATTAGGATCAATGAATAAAGGACCTACGACTGAAACTACCTTGCAGTTCTGTTTAGTACTTCTGTCCACTGTCTGCTAGTTGTTTCTTATTTCTAATCCTATTCCTAAAGAGTCTAGCCATTCTAGTTTCAGGCCGCTCGGAGAAGGAATGCGGGATAACTGAAATCCTTTCCATTGTTGGAATTTCAGAGCGAATAGCACTTTGTATTTCCGCAGACAACAATTCTATATCTTTTAATTGTTTATTGCCATCAACTTCTACATGAACCTCAGCTTGAGTAATCATCCCAGCTGAACGTAACAATACTGACCTGATGCCTATCTGATCGTATCCAAATTTCTCTTCAATTATCTTCTTTATCAGTTCAGTCATTTTTGGACTATGCCAAGCGTCAACAAGAATTAGCGATGATTGTTTCAATGATATGTAAGCGACAGAGAATATGTATCCCGCAATTATCATTCCTCCAATTGCGTCTGCCTGTAGTATACCAAATTGTGTTGCAACTAAAATACTGAAGAATCCTATTACAGAAGCTGAGCCGTCCTTGATGGAGTTTTTTGCATCAGTCTTCAAAGATAATATCTGATACTTGTTGGCAATGACCCGCATTTGAAATGCTCTATACAAGGATATGGCACTTGCTATTGCCAACACTATCATTGTGATTAGTGGATGGTTAATGGCCCTGGGGTGAATAAAAGATTCATAGGAATGATACAAGATTATTGACCCTATTACTATCATTCCTATAGCAGCGAGCATTGCTGCCAAAGTCTCAACCTTGTGATAACCAAAATGAAACTTTGTGTCTGGTGGGCGCTGGGCAATTCGCAGACCAAGAAGAACTATAAAGGAAATCATTGCATCAGACATGGAGTCAATACCATCCGCGGTCGCGACTACACTACCACTTATGTGGCCAACGAGCAATTCAGCTATACCAATACCGATTAGTGTTATAACGGAGATTTTTGCTATCCTCTGACCTGCAACTATACCTTCATTAATTATAGAGGGATCAAAGTTTCTCCTTTTCTGAATATGAGTATCATTTGGGTCTGACTCAGGGCCTAGGGACTCATCCAATCTTAAAATTAACTATAATACAGATCGATCTTATTTAAGGGTTAAAATAAGATTGTCAAGCATAAAATGATCCAATGAATCAAATTTCATAGTGGAGTTAAGGATGCTTTCCCATCACCAAGAAAAGCATGAAAAGTTATACTTAACTATCTGCAATTAATTTTTGTCATTTAACTAAATCGGCCTTATGTATAATTGAGAAGGTGCCATTAGAAAATGTTATATAACAATGGAAGTATATATCTTATGTAACAAATATGATAAGTGACCTGCGTTGTGAATCTTGTAAGAAGCCAACACATTCCCTTAACTTTTGGTTTGACAAGCTGTTGTGTAAGTCTTGCTACAACATTAATAGATCGAGCCCGCAGACAATTTTAGTAAGCAATCTTCAAGACTAAATTTAGCCATAATCATAGAAAGTTAATGTAGGCAGCGAGATGTTGAAAAAAGATAATGTTCGGAGGGGAAAATACCGTATTTCGTCCAACCATCGTGAGGAATTGCTTGCTGAGCCAATATGTGTATAGATGTTGTATCCCTCTCTCTTTTTCCTGACCGGCTATATAATGGACGGTCAAGATTATTCCATAAACTAACCTTGTTTCACTAAAATATTCTCGATTCTAATATCGTTTAAGATAGTCTTTATCAGCATATTGCGTTCTTGCTCTGCTATTCCCCCTGTTGCCTGAATGGATTCAACCGCTTTGAGCTTACAATAATTCTTAATACCTGACTCGATGACAAGCTGAGCATGAAATACAACTATTCCAAAATTTGTAAGCGAGAAAGATCCCTTGCTCCTTTTTATTAATCCTACTTGCAACAATCGCCTGGTTCTTAAATAAAACTGCTTTTTGCTAAGTCCTTTTGTTCTTTTCAACACTTCACTTTCCACTTTATTATTGGCAATAGTGACTTGATATCCGAAATTGATTGGAGTATGTCTATTACCGAATGTCCTTCCATTCCGTTACCATGAATTCCTAGTCAATATTAACTATATATAGACACTTTAGCGTAATTAGGCGAAAGTAAAATTGTCTTGTCCTATTGTAGATAAAATTACTCCGTTTGTGAAAGGTTATAACTCTATTGCCCAGAGTGATTGTAGAACAATATTTCGCATCAAAAGACTGTTTCGGTACAACTAAGCTGTTCTAAACTAATTTCTATTTTGCACATAATTAAAATTAGTTTGAGCACTTCGGTGGTTTGCTTTTGGACTAGAGATCTATTTATACATTTTAGAATAGTGATAATGAGCCACTAACGCCGCTAGGAGGAGTGTCAAGTTTGTAACAACTCCATGGAATCGTTTGACAGATATATTCTACAGCCTGAACAAAAAGTAAATTTAGTAACACAATCAGGCAAAGCCAATTTAGATATTAGCGTGGTACTTGGACCCACATGATAGCAGACGACGCATCATGGTGTCTGTCAGCTTGTTCGCATTGCATCGTACCATAATTCTTTGAATATACGCATGCTGAAAATGCTCCATTAGGTGGAAGCTGTATATCTGTAAATCTAAAAGCAAGCCTTTCAATGTTACTATCGCCGGTCCTTGCGGCAATTCTTCCAACGTCAAGAGACTTCGATTTCTTTTTATCTGTCGCCTCGGAAAGAACAAACACCGTGACTTTGCCACTATCAACTTTTCCATCAAACAAATTTACTTTAAGCATGAATCCTCTTGCATGTGCCATTTGTGCTGGAACTAAAGCAATGGCTACAAGACAAAGTATGCCAAGGAACAATTTCAGATTAGTAAATCTAACGATGGAAATATGATTAGTTTGGCTCAACTTATCCACCCTTTGAGAACGTACCCAGATCTGATAAACCCTCTCGGAAAAATGAATTACTATTTATTAATTTTGGGAACAGTGATATATTATATCGAGTTACGGAGAAGCTAGCTAAAAAGCGTCATTTACCGTTGTTTTATCTCACAAAATATGATCCTTTCGCGAAGTCCCGAAGGTTACGATTACGTTCTGTTTTTCTTCGTGGAAGTTTTGGTGTGCAAGTAGTTCCTTACACAATTTGGTACCTTTTCAAGACATTTCATGGTCTGAAATAGAGATATTTCCTAGCCACAAGTCAATATCTCCAAAATATGACATTTGAGAATGATTTATCTAGCTTAGAATAAATTATCCATATATAGCCACTTCTTCCATAGGGAGTATCAGCATGACCGCTATATTGTCGGAACTAAAGATAATCGAGGCCATAGCTGATAGGAAGTCACTCGAGATTTTTTGTTCTATAGCCGGAGGAGTTTTTGAAGGCGAGAAACTAAAACAGACGCTAGGATTGTCTAATAAACAGTATTACTCGAGAACCGAGCGCATGCTGAAAATAGGATTGATAAAGAGAAAGAGGGGTCGTTTCTCACTAACCGGTTTGGGCATTGTAGTATATCACGCCCAACTTCAATTTGAAAGTGCAGTCAAAAACTACTGGAATCTTAAAGCAATTGATTCGATACAGGATTTGCATAAGATGAACAAAGAAGAACGTGTTAAAATAATCAAAAGCCTGGTGACTGATAAATTGATACAAGATATTCTAGAGGCGAGGGTTGACTATTTTGAATCGGAGAGATAAAAGTCGTTGAAATAAGCTGAGTTTACTTTGTTATTAATGACCTGGAGCCATTAATGCCATGTTGGTATTGGTCCCAGGATTAATCCTTGTAGACTTCTCAACTGCTAGCTCCATTCTATATTGATTCTCTGCAAAAAACCTAATTTCTGTCATCTTTGTCGTATATTTCATGGCAAAAAAGAAAGTATCCGGTGCAAAGTATCTTTTTTTGACGTCATATTTGGAAAAACCATTTGTTTTATGAGTTTCATCTTCTCAAAGACAAGGTCGATATAATTAAAGACTCAATTCTTGATTGCGTGGTACTAGACATCTCGCGAGCGACTCATCATGTGAACTTCGTCATCATACTGATTGGTGTGAGGGATTTATCTTCTTCCTATGTAATAGTCAAATGTGGAAGAATTACTGAAAATGCAGACCCTCTGACAAGATCCATTTAGAATGATACTTTTTTGTTCGAAGTTGACAAGATTTAGCTAATTATCTTAACTACTATACAATAGACGGCTAACGTGTGACCAAAGCCAAAGATAGCTTAATCAATGATAATAATAACGTTCTACAAAAGATGAAGCGGTATTTCGATATTATAGATGATGATTCTGAGGTATTACAATATTTTAAAAGCATAGGGATCAAAATAGAGGAATTGGAAAAGCCTAAAATTGCTACTACTTCTCTTTAGTTGGCTATTTAGTTAACATTTTCATTTTTAGCTCGAAGTTTTCAGTCGAATCAGAATTTGATGCAATTGTTTCTCACGATTATTTATAATGGACATGCTGACATGACAAATATCACATTAATGTGAGCCCAACTTGCTAAGGTTTAGTAAATGCAGTCAGGCAATAAATAACAATATTGCCATTGAGAATTTCTGTAATTATATCTGACTATGACGGAACGCTCTGTCCTACAGCTTCTTTGAAAGGATTGAATAATCAAATACCCCCTGATCTGGAGAAAGTATTGTGGGACATATCGGCCAAGATCCCTGTTTGTATACTTTCCACTAAAGATTTTGGTTTTTTGCGTAAAAAGGTGCAATTCGCTAAAATTGTATCTTGTATAATGGGATTAGAGATCTTTGAACTAGCTACCTTAGAGTCTAGAGCTGCGAATGTTGACATTGACCTAGTAGCTAATAGTCAAAACTATCTGAGTGTCAAAGGTGAATTCTCAAATGTTATAAGTCAATATCGTCTGTTAGGCGTGAATAGATTAGTAAAAAATTCGGTGTTATTGAAGAGACTATCTGATAAAATTGAAAAAGAGTTTCAGGATATATCTATTGAACCGAAATTTAATTACGTGGATGGCATATTGGCTGCTATTTCACTAGATTACAGACAAATACAAAAATGGGAACATTATAAAACTAACATCGAACCATATATACTGAATTCTATCCAGCAATTCGCTCTCTCTCTGCCGAATGATCTGTTTGTGCAGACATATTCTGATCATCCATTCATAGATATTTATTCAATGCACCTCGACAAGGGTCAGGCAATAGACGCCATTTCCCACATGCTAAACCTTAGTAAAGAACAGAAAGTACTTTATCTCGGTGACTCAGAAAATGATAATCCTGCATTCCAGAAAGCAGATCTCTCTATAGGCATTCGTTCTGATGAAAGAGTGAAAACGAAGTTAGATTCTGATTACCTAATCCAGTTTAACGAGTTAACACAGTTCTTACAAAAACTTTGTGCAGAAGATTTCGTTTTTAACCGAATGTCGCAGAACATACAATGATTATTATGTTCACTTGCCCTTCCCGATATCTGCTTCTATCGCTTTGCGCAATTCCTCGTCGGTCTTGTTTGTATAATCTATCTTCAACTTCTCTGCTATAGACTCTAGTTTTTCTCTCTCTGTATCGTCTCCATGCTTAATTCTTTCAACTTCTTTACGCATTTCAATCTTAGCTTTCTCATATTCGCCTTGTGCTTTGCCAAATGACTTGGCCAATTCTGGAATTTTCCTAACCCCAAAAATGAGCAGTATCACAATTCCAATTATAATTACCCATTCAATTCCTCCCAATCCACCAAGCTGTAAAATGACCTCTGAGGGCGTAATCATCTGTAATTACCTGTTTGTGTGACACCAATTTAAGTTTGGTGCCAATCTACTCTCCTAAGGATGTAGGATTTTAAAAGGCAATTTCGGCGGTACAGTTATTTGTGATTAAAATCGGTTCACAAATATCAATTTGTCACGCTCTAAATGCTTTTTTCGTATTGGATTTTCTCTACTGCAATCTACTCTGTGGCCAATAATTCACTATCTAGCTACGAAAGTAAACATCATAATATCAGGACAGCTGCGCTAATTACTGTTGTCCAAAGACCATCCTTGTGCCCTTCGGCTGATTGGGTAAAGTTTTGTGTCTTGTATATTTTTCCAGAGAGTCTCCATTGCTCTTCACGTTCGTCCCATGCAAGTGAAGGATCACTAGGCAATCCCAATGTAGTCGCTAGCATTTCCATAGCCATATCCTCTGCGTAGTCGCCAGCCCTCTGGGCGGTTTCCCCGGTTGAATGGTGCTCTGAGAGGTAACCATATTGATCTTCATAGGCGGGATTTGCTAGACCAATAGACGCAGCAATTAGTCTATTAGGTTCACTGGTCGAAGCTCTGGCCATCACAGCAAATGATATCTGACCGGGTAAAAGAAAATTTCTGCCTTCTTGAATGCTCACGATCTTACATTTAGGAGGCTTTATACTTGACACTGAAACTATATTAAGATCGGATATTTTTGCGTCGCGCAAAGCTAATTCAAAGCTTGTAAGATATTCCTTATGTATTCCCTTTCCTTTGGTGAAAAACATAGCCTTTGGCACATAATGCATGGGATCAGATAGCGACTCTACATGTACGGTCTTCTCGTTCATTACCTTTGAATTTCTATTAATAAATATTAACATTACGCAGTGGCATACGGCTATTGTCATCTTCAATACGCAACTTCCAGAAGAGATGGGTTGAGGTATAGCATGATATCGTTCAAAGTACAATTTGCAAATCATTAATCTATGAAGTAATGATGTAATGGAGGGATATATGTGTGAGATACAAGGCTAAATGAAGTGATATGGTGTCTCGATAAAATTTACAATATCTAAGAAAAGAGTCTAACTATGAGATTGATACAAACAGTACGCCCTCCAATACTTGGTTGGGAAGTTCATTTAATGTTACTATGACAGGGAACATGGTAGATGACTCGTTCATTTTGTCAATATATATCTTCGTCTTTGTGACTTAATCATCTGCAAATTCGTTCATATTGGCTTCTAATGATATTTTTCCAATGCTCACAATCAATACCTAACCAAATTTATCCAAACTTTACAACGACCGATTACTTTTAAAATATCCGCTCTTCACAAATATTGAAGAGGAACATTTCAAAGTTCCTCCATTCTAACTTTGAAGATAAAAGCTTAGGACGATATCCTTGATTTAAGGCCATTAATAGAATACTGAGTTTGTCGATTCTTGTAAATCCATTTGCTAAACCTGACACCAAAATTTACAAAAACAATAATTCAATCGCTGCAAAAAAATAAATTCCACAATATTTCTGAGATTCGGCCATACTATTGCTGTAGAAAATGCCAGCAATTGCCCGATCTTATAAAAAAGGATTTATCTTATCACAAACCATTTTGATATCCATCTTGCGATGATATTCAATCTGATTGACTATATTAACGCTAAAGGGCTAATGCGAGTCCCCATATGGCTAAGCTTAGCCTTAATAGCAAGATTATCTCATTGCGTTGATAGAATATGTAATTGTTAAGGTGTTTTTGCAATGGAATTAAGATTCATAGTTGCTTATATGAGCCTCCGAGCTTCACTTGTTGCGATATTTGGGAATCATTCTGATACTAGGTGAAACTATCAAATTCTTGCCACATATTACGAATAAGACAGACATTGACTCTTATTCCCATAATTGATGTTCAGAATCCCCTGGAAACTATTAGTATCTTTTTTCCTCAATCATTACCATGAATATTTTGGCAATCGGCGCACATCCAGACGATATTGAACTAGGGTGTGGTGGACTGTTGATTAAAGCAGCAAGGAATGGTCATCATGTGTATTTATACAATATAACCCAAGGTGAGAAAGCAGGAGATCCTCAACAAAGAATAGAAGAATTAAGGAGATCCGCAAGGTACATTGGCGCCAAGGCGCTTTATATAGACAGATTTCCTGACACAAAGTTATTCCTTACAAGCGATTTAATCAATCATATTGAATCATGCGTCAACATGTGTAGGCCCGACTTGGTCATTACTCATCCAATGACTGATACTCATCATGATCATAGGGTTGTGGCTGAAGCCAGTATAGAAGCTGGAAGAAATGTGTCGAATATTTTGTCATACGAAATGCCTCTGACGAAGGATTTTAATCCCCACATTTATTATGATATATCCGACTCGATGGACGCCAAACTTGAATTGCTCAGTCTATTTCAATCGCAAAGTCACAAGATCTTTTTAGAATCAAAAGCGATCAGAGGTCTAGCACAGTATCGAGCACTTCAAAGTAGGCTAAGCTCAGATGTATCTTATGCAGAATCATTCCAAATTGTCAAAGTCGCTTTAGATGGAAATTTTACATTTTTGAACAACTCATCTCGTATTGATGCAAAAGAGAATGTAGATACTCAAGGTTCAGCGGCGCGTTGTGAGTGCATTTATGTATAGCTCGTAATAACTTCCGTCATTTTTTTCTATAATCTAGAAAATTCCTTTGAAAGACAACAGGCATTAAGGGTAGGCTTCTTTATTGGCGACTCCAATTCATAAATCCGGGTAAGTCTGTGAGTGAACTTCCATAAAATACCTAGATAATGCCCTTACACCTATTTTTTTAGTGTATGCCACCACTGGTGATATTGCTGTTACCACTTTCCAAGTGAGTTATAATTTTTGCTTCCATTTGAGATTTAGACGCTGCACCTACAAAGCCATCTATGGCCTTTCCATTCTTTAATATTGCTATAGTTGGTATGCTCTGTATCCCAAAAGCACCGGCAACTGTTCGGTTTTCATCTACGTTTACTTTGCCAAACACTACTTTACCTGCAAGTTCCCTGGCAAGCTGTTCTATGACGGGCGAAACCATTCTGCAAGGTCCACACCAAGGAGCCCAAAAATCAACTACCATGAGAGGATATTTCCCTACTTCATTATTAAAATTAGAGTCTGTCAGTAAAATTGGGGAGTCTAAGAC
>JBAWET010000299.1:0-1814 GCA_049591355.1 Nitrososphaeraceae archaeon | reverse complement strand
TCAACACTTGTCATCATGTTACTTGGAGTGGCATTCTGGATGTCAGCAGCACAGCTTAATGGAGCATATGCGACTACCAATAATGACGATAATGTAGTAACCGGCGATGTTATCAATTCCAAATATTTAGCTATAACATATCACAAGTACGTAAACCAAAAGGACTCCGATATTATTACCAGTACGATTGTTAATAATTCAACGAAGGACATCTCATCTGTAAGAATATACGCAGCGTTGTACGATTAGGATAATAAACTCATAACCACTGAAGGCGGGATAGTAAATGTCCCTGCCTTGACTCCTACTTTGACTTCGCCTTTTACGATAAGTCTTGTAAATACTCCAAAACCTGATCATTATACGTTGTTGCCTGGCGGGACTCCATCGTAGCTTGATTGAATAATGGAGAATTCTAAAAGTATTGTTTTTTGAATGTAAATCTTAAATCCGAATAGGATAACAGATCAACAACTTGGATGAAAAACTGGCATGGGGAAAGAACTGTAAAACCCCAGACCAGTCAAAGACACCTCTTCTATAATTTGTAACAAGCAATTTTTTATTAGAGTTACTGAGGCGAGAATTCAATACAAACTAAATTTGAATTTAACTAAATCTCCATCTAGAATGTAAACACACAAGCCTTAAATGGTGTAAAACTCAAATCAAGTCAATGAAAAAGGAACTCTCCCTCATAGGAATAGCTTTGTCAATTTTACTGGCTGCTACGACCACAAGCAGCGTGACAGCTCAGAACTACTCTAAGAATGCGTCAAACGCTGTTGGAAATGCGAGTGCTTCAGTTAATCAAACTGCTTCAGAAATTGGACAGAATA
Organism: Nitrososphaeraceae archaeon; assembly: GCA_049591355.1. GTDB lineage: Archaea > Thermoproteota > Nitrososphaeria > Nitrososphaerales > Nitrososphaeraceae > TA-21. The sequence goes on along the minus strand of JBAWET010000299.1, from coordinate 975 downwards.
TGTCCACCTCTGTCGGTAATGCTGGACAAGCCGCAAATCAAACCATGTCAGAACTTGGCGCTAACGCATCAAACGCAATGAACAATACCGGTGAGGCGGTAAACGCAACTGCGAATGAATTAGGTAAAAATGCAAGTGACATAGGTTTAACCATTTTGAACAAGACAGCTGAGGTAGGCAAGAAAATAGTGGGTGGAGCTGCAGATGTACTAGGTAATATAAGTGGCGAAATGAAGAAACCGTGAGCAAAGTACATTCAATTAATTAATTTATTTTTTTATTACATATCAGTTGACCATAGAGATTAGTGAGTGTTACAATACAGAATTTCCTTAATGCTCAAAGAATATTGATGAGTGATTCAACTGAAAATTTAGATGAAGCGCAAAAGAACCAGAAGCAAGAATCGTCGTTTAACTTCTCTGACTTAAAAGGTAAACCATTTTGGACATGGGATAAAAGAGGCTATCTTAGGTTAGCTCAAGAAACAAACGAACTTTATCATTATTTATATTGTAGGATTACCAGTCTAAGATAACGTAGAACATCCAATCTATGATCACGAAAAAATTCTTTTTGACACTCTAATGAACTCCAACGGAGATTTCAAGACAAACTTCTCGGGGTAAAGAAGGCCACAGGATTGGGCCTCACTGAAATCATGTTAAAATTAATGGCCTGGCTATGCACACATAAACAAACAAACCATTCCGGTAGCAATGGGAACAGTCAGATGTGTATAGTGACAGGACCTAATATCGACATTGCCACTAAACTAATAAAGCGTTTGAAGGGAATCTTCGATACAAAGTTAGGTCTGACTTTTAACGACAAAGAGACACTTCTTCAGTTAAATGGTTTCACTATCGAGGCTTATCCAATTAAATCATATTGACTCTTTCAGGGCCTAGAGAATCCTAAATTCATTCTAATAGACGAAGGTTATTTCTTTAGTAAGTCTGAACAAAAAGACGT
>JBAWET010000298.1:0-3256 GCA_049591355.1 Nitrososphaeraceae archaeon | reverse complement strand
TCAACAGATTTTTTCCTTTGAATTCATATCTCGCAAATGCGTAACCCCCAAGGGCACTCACAGTCACGCTTAGAGCCGTACTCCCTACGCTCACTATCAGACTATTAATAAGGCTTAAAACAAGTTTCGAGTCTGTCAAGACAAAAAAATAGTTTTCCAAGGTCGGGTGGTCTGGCAAAAATTTTGGAGGAAAGCTTATTGCTTCTTGGTTTGGTTTGAAAGATGTGGAAAGAACCCACAAGAGTGGAGCCACGGTAATGAAGAGATAGACAGCGATAACAGAATAAATCAAACTCTTCTCAAAGAAAATCTTCATTTAATAATCTCCTGTGATTTGGTAGTGATCATCGCATTTGAGATAGTGTCCTGAGCAAGATTTTTTTAGGGTGGGTATCATGCTCACGCTCGAGCAACTTCAACCTTAGTTCCGTTATTCCTGAAAAGTTTGAGGTAGGAATATGCTAACACTAAATTGACACCCACGAGGAATAGCCCTACAACGGACCCTTTAGATAACAGTCCAAATTCGAAAGCCTGCCTGTACATGTATAGAGATGCAGTCGTACTCGCGAAAAGTGGTCCTCCGTTAGTCATGACTAGTATAAGATCAAAGAAATTGACTGACCACATAGTTATCAATATGAGATTGATGAGAATAAATGGCTTAAGCAAGGGGAGTGTTATGTGAAAAAAGCTTTTAGTTTTCGTAGCTCCGTCTACAAACGCTGCTTCGTAAACAACCGGACTAATCGAAAATAATCCGGCAGTCAAAAACAGTATCGTAAACGGTGTTCCATGCCACATGTTTGCAATAATTATTGTCAATAATACTACATTTGGATCTGATAACCAAGAAACAGGGTTCAAGCCCATCTGTTCCAGACCATAGTTTAATATCCCGAAACTATCATTGAAAATGAACTTGAATGAAAAGCCTGTTATAACTGCAGAAACTGTCCACGGTATTATGAACAAGGCACGCAGGGTATTGGAACCTCTTACTTGTTGATTCAATACCACAGCAAGAACCAGCCCGAAAAAAAACTGAAGTGTTACCGATCCACCTACGAATAGTATACTGACCTTAAGTGATGAATGAAAACCAGGATCAGTCAAGACATCTAAGAAATTATCAGGCCCAACGTATTTCCAGTCCCTCAAAATAGTTGAAAGAGATACATTATGCATTGAAAGATATACGTTCCACAAAAGAGGAAACAAAAGAAATACAGTCAGTATTAAAAGAGATGGTACTAGGAGGATATAGGGCTGTAGTCTCTGTGTTATCCTCTCCAGTACTATTTATCACAACCCGGCGATGTTAGAATAAAAATCCAAGTACTTTAACTTGGGCAGTACTATGACCAGCCAAGTACTTGCGCAGATTTTTTCGCTGCGTCATCTAACGCTTGTTTGGGTTCCTTGATGCCAAGATAGACTTCATCGATTGCCTGTCTTATATTATCTGCTATCTGTGGATATTCCGGAATGCTTGGCCTGCTATGTCCTATTCCAATCATAGAAATCATCTCTTTGTAATATGGTATTGTGGCATTAAGTTGAGCAGAATATGCCCCCTCGCCTATTGGTTTCTGAGTGGGAAGATATCCGTATTTTTCTAACACTGGCGCAAGTACGTCAGGTTGTACCATTATTGTGAGCAATTCCCAAGCGAGATCTTTGTTTGTAGACGTCTCAGGAATGCTAAGCATCCATCCTCCCATCATTGTTGCACTAGTATCGCCTTCTTTGGGGACTGGAAATGCAGGTATCATACCGATACGCTGATCAAGGCCATTCCATTCACTGGGGGGAAAATGTCCAAGTAACCATGATCCTTCCAACATCACAGCAAATTTTTTGTCTGCAAATTCTTGTCCCCAGAAGTGATCTACTTGAGGCTTTATTCCCGCTTTTACCTGGTCTTTCAAAAATTGAAGAGCTTTGACTCCCTCTGTACTGTTATAAGAAGGAAACCAGTAGGTACCCTTTTGCGGATGGCCGCTTTTTTGATCGACTATTTTGCCACCAAGCATCCAAAGATAAGGATACCACATGTCGGGGGAGTGGCTAGCACCGACAAGGTGCATGGCTTGAGTTCCATTGCCTTTGAGTGCAGCCTCCATCTTCTTGGCTGAGGCGAGATACCCATCCCATGTCTTTAGAGAGTCAGGGCCTACTCCTGTCTGATTCAGTAAATCTTTCCAATACCACATGGACCTGACATCAGTCCAGGCCCAAATTCCATATACTTTGTCGTTATAGATGCCACCATCCCAATTAATCTTATACCATTCAGAGGATCTGTTCCACGCATGAGCTAAACTTGACAAATCCGACAGGAAGCCTGCTTCTGCAAATTCACCAAGCCATATTTGGTCTACTGAGACAATGTCGATTGGAGTTTTTCCTGCCATCGATGTCAGAATCTGCTTTCGGGTATCCGCGTATGGCAATATTCTGGAATCTATGTTTATAGTCATATCGGGATGTTTTTCCCTCAGTTTCACTAGTGCATTCGCAAACAAAGTATCCCACCTATCTTTTGGTTCTGCTACTATGGCAGTTAAAGTAACTTGCTTGCCTTGTTGTGATTGAGCAGTCGTAAATGGAGTTAGGCTTGCGGCTGCAAGGATCGAAAGTACTAAACCACATATGAGAATTAGCTTGAAATTTTGGGATACAAAACCAAAACTTTCACTCTTGATAGCAGAAAAGTACTTACCGAGAGGATCAAATTTGGTCATTGCATACCTAGCGAATTTTATGCTTTTAAGTATTTGTTCATGCAGTTCTTCCTGACTGTTCTTGCTTCCAGTTTAGGTTAGAAAATGAAGGGAATTATCTATGAAATTTTGGAAGAAAATTAATATTCCATTAAAATGAAAGTACTTTTCCGAGCAGTAGCTGGTTATTTTGACAACGCTTCGCGTAAAAGATCTCACTAAGAGATATGGCAATGTTACTGCACTAGAAAAATTTTCTCTTGAAATCAGGTCTGGGGAGTTCATGGTCCTTCTTGGTCCGTCGGGTTGTGGGAAAACTACCGTCATAAGATGCATTGCAGGACTGACGAATCCTACAGATGGTGAGATTTTCATTGGAAATGAATTAGTAAATGATTTTCCGCCTAAGGATCGCGATGTGGCAATGGTATTTCAAAATTATTCTCTTTACCCTCACATGAATGTCTATGATAATATCGCATTTCCGTTAAAGATGAGGAAAACGGAACGGCACGAAATAGACGAAAGGG
>JBAWET010000297.1:0-1612 GCA_049591355.1 Nitrososphaeraceae archaeon | reverse complement strand
TTTATCAAATGGAAGCGAGAATAAAAGCGATTTTCCACCGTGAACAGGATAATAATAATATAGAAAGAGAATTTAAACTTCCTGCTTTCGGAATCAAAAGAATAAGCATTTCGGAAGATGGTGAGTTGAATTCATTTTTACAGGATTCTACAGGATGGATTAGTGCCACTTCTGATAATCCTTATATTTACGGTTGGTATTTTGATTTTCACGAAAATGGTTCCGTTGCTGCAGATCATTTTTTTTAACCTTTGTTTGAATCAGGTATGCTTGAGCTTCCAGATCTCTCAAAACCTTTTTTTTACGAAAATAATTTTAATTTAAGCTCTGACATAAATCGTCTTGCAAAAATTATCGCACATTACGAGCTTTTTAAATTAACCATTGATATTCCGGGAGCTATCGTGGAATGTGGGGTTTTTAAGGGTTCATCATTGATTCGCTTCACTACTCTCAGGCAGTTACTTTGCAATCCACTTTCAAAAAAGGTTATCGGGTTCGATAATTTTGGGAAGTTTCCTGAAACTGATTATCAAGATGATAAAAAATCTAGGGAGAAATTCATCACAGATAGTGGCGAAGAAGGCATTTCGGAAGAACAATTGATGAAAGTTCTAAGACATAAAGGAATTGAAAAAAATGTAGAATTGATAAAAGGTGACATAAAAGTAACTGTTCCTGCATATATTAAGGAGCATCCATACTTGAGAATATCCTTATTAAATATTGACGTGGATGTTTACGAACCTACGAAAACAGCATTACAATTTTTATACCCTCATGTAGTCAAAGGTGGGATTATTGTTCTGGATGATTATTGCAGCATTTTTCCTGGTGCAAACAAAGCAGTTGAAGAGTATTTCAAGGGTAAAAAGTATGAAATCAAAAAATTACCTTTTAGTGTTACTCCATGCTATATAATCAAGATGGAAATGTAGACAGGAGTATTGTATAGTAAATTCATTTTATCGATAAGGCATGGACAATATTTTATCATAATGTAGTAACTAATATTCAACATAAGTAATAGGCCGAAAGTGTTTTCTTCTTAATTCACCGTATTTTCTTTAAAATCTCTAAAGAGAAACGGATTTACATCCATTGTTAGCTAGATCTTAATTATGAGAATCTTCTGTTTATGAGAAACCTCGTAGGGATGCCGTATCTTGACTACTGTATTGTCCTTTGACAACATTTCGGATATATGCTTCTATATCTCGTGATGTCGGGTAAGGTTTTCTTCTTAACGTCATCATTTCCCATATTAAGAGATATTAGACCTCGTTGTGTGGGTTCATATCGAAGCGTCATAATATTACAAATATTGATTAATGGATTTTCCTTTTCGTAACTCCAATAAAATATTTGAGTCAACAATTTCGATTGACAAATTAAGTTAAGTCATTTGGTAATTAGTGAACATAATCTGCGAGACTTTTCGCTTCCATCTGATTTACATACCATGACATGTGCCAAAAATTGACGTCTCAAAATATTTTGCTCATCCAGGTTCAGAGATAATCACTATAATTTACGGTATTTTGATTTTCATCGATTTTTACTGATTTTCGTTGTAATACATTTCTTAAGTAACTTCACGAGGGTATAGACA
>JBAWET010000296.1:0-3407 GCA_049591355.1 Nitrososphaeraceae archaeon | reverse complement strand
GAGGTGAGACAAGAAGTAATTCGGAGAAAAGTGTCTAAATAGATGGCGGGATTTTACGAACCGTCAAGATTATGTTTATTGAATTGTATTGAATTCTATTCGCAACAGCCCAATCTCTTACTTTGTTTTTTTCCAAACCTGAATTTGTCCACCGTATATACCATTATTATAGACGAAAGAAGGGATTTGTGCATAAAATCCCTCCCTGCCAGAACTAAATGTTTTTGGGGGCAGAGGAATTTCATATTTAGTTCCATCAGGCATTTTCAGAGTCACCCACACAAACGAGTTTTTTTCATCTTTGTTTTCCATATCCAACGTGGCTACTCACAACATAACATAACAGGAATTATTTTAATCTTAATCCAAATGGTAGTACACGGTCAAGAAATAATGGACCGTTATATTGGTTCACAGAAGAGATTCATAGAAAAGAAAAATAATAGCGGTTGTTAATTATGACAATGAGTCAATCTCTGTGCAAAAGTATCCTCGAACTTGATGACTCCATAAGATTTGTGGCTGTTGCAAACAAACTTGGCACAGTTGATGCTGCTGAATATCGTACAGGTTTAAATCCGCTATTGACTAAAGAAGAGACAAAGCAATATGCAATGCAAGCTGTTACTAGAGCCTCCCTGAGGGAAGATTTCACTCCCAAGTTAGGACGATTTGAGTATTCAGTAGGAAAATATTCTAATTTAGTTCGAGCAATAATCCCGTTTGATGAAGGTGAAGAGCAAACTTATTTACTATTGTCATTTGATGTTGGTTCTGATGCAGTAAAAATTATTGAAAACAAGATTGCGCATTTTTTAGCAGATGCTTCTCGGAAGAACTAATCAAGGAAAAAATGTAGCATCCTTTTTCAAAATTTCAAACACAATGTAAAATTCGGTCTAGCTCTCTTGACTATTTATTACGATTTTTATTGCGGTAGGACAAATAATTAGGGGATTTGGTGAGCAAGCTTGGTAGTAGATTTTCAGGCTGTTGCAAATTATGCAATACGTCTGAGGAATATAAGAATAGTTACATGTTGGTCCAGACTGTCAACACTAACTCAATTCCCACTGCTGCGGGAATTGGATTTTGTATAGAAGATAATAACACCAATGAAAAAGCAGTATACGGATTAATAATAATGAATGAACATTTTGTCAATAATCAATTTCCGTTCGAAGAATCGGAATTCATAGTCTTTCATGAATGCTCTCATATAGTTAATAATCATTCTGTTGCGACAATTCCCATTAATCTTCCTGAAGTATATGCTACAATGGTAAACTTAATTGATAAGAAGCAGTTACCCTTAATGATATTAGAAGGAATAAAGGCACTATATATTAGGTATTTGGAGAAAAACACATCGATCCCCAATTAATGCAATAGAAGCAGATGCTTACGCTGTGAGACATACTAGAAATCTTCTCGCGGCGGTAAACTGGTTCTATCGTCTCTCAGGAGGATACATGCTAGGCGCTTCACACAAATTTGATTTATTTGGCGACAAAATATCCTGCTATAAGTTAGTCTGAGAGAATCGCTGAACTGCGAAATTCTCTTGGTCCGGGACAATTACGTATTCCCTCATCGCCAAATTAATATCCGCAATTATAGATAATGAAGCACGATTAAGGATTAGCTGTGTCTCATCCACAGTAACAGTCAATGTCCGCTTCTACCACTATTTCTGTGATCTGTAGAAAACTAATTGGGTGTCCTTGTCAGTTTCTTTAATTTTCAAACCAATAACCTGCTAACTATGAGACATGAAGGCCTAGTATTTATGGTGAAAAGAGGAACAGAAGATATAGATCCGATTCGACGAAGACTAACCTGCCCCTGACACTAGAAATACATCCTGTTCTATTCTAGGAAGAGTATTGAAGAAGTTAGGATCTGAATTGAAGGTAGCTGCTAATACTTCATTCGAATAAGAGCTAAGGGCTCCGGAAATGCCGGTATCCTCTGGCCTCTCGGAATTGAAAAAGACAGCAAAATGACAGGTGTTAGCGGGATCAATGTTTTCTATGTAATGGAAATATGCAGGCGGAATAAAGACAATTTGGCCAGGTCCCATTTCAAATGTATTTCCTGTACCATCAGGACTGAAGATTGTCAATCGCGCTTGGCCGTCAATGACATAATCTAGTTCTGCGGCATTAGGATGCCAATGTGGCTCCCTTATGCCGCCTGGTTTAAACCGCAACGAGTATAATGCTAGTCCATTAAGTATGGGAAAACTATTTGCATTTCCTAAAGCAACGCTACCTCCAGGAGTTTGAATTTGAGGTGGTATTGCTTCGAGGTTAAACTTGTGGGCATTAGGTGTGCTTACCGCATAACTGGCGGGTGATACTACTGCTGGCTTGGGCGCTATTACTACGTCGTGTTGGTCCTTATAATTAAGCTGATCAAAAAATCCAGGTGGTTTAATTCCGAACGTCGCGTCCATTACACGATTTGTCATCCAACCGACTGAGCCGGATATCCCCAAATCTTGTGGGAGTTCGTTGTTGTACGCAATAACAAATTTCGCTTCTTCATTCCCTACGTTTTGAATATCGTGGATATAGCCTTTGGGAACATAGGTCATTTCTCCTGGATTAATCGTAAACGTGTCGTGATTATTTACAGGACTGAATATAGTCATAGCTGCTTGTCCCTTGATACAGTAACTGAGTTCAGAAGCATTGGGATGCCAATGGGGTTCGCGCACTCCACCTTTTTCAAGACGGAGAAGAAGCATTCCCATTCCAGAAAGTATAGGGAAGTTATCTGCGTTTGCTGTGGTCCTACTTCCGTTTGAGTTGGATACCTGGGGAGTGGACGCATCTAAATTAAATGTATATACTGAACTCGTATTAGTCTTGAGTTGAGAACTTGTCATGTTTGCCTGACTGCTCGCATTACTCCCAATACTACCGGTTGTATTAGCGCTAACACCAAAAGCTTTTCCTAAGGGCATAAGTGATGGTAGAGTGATTGCTGCCCCAGTGGCCCCTAACAACTTTATAAAATCACGCCGGGACATTTTGCCCCTATCGTCCAAGTCACTGTCTGATGGGTTATTTGACATACGACGTAGTCCTTTGACATATTAATAAAGTTTTTAACTTCATTATTTTCCACTAAATAGGACATTAACGCCAAATAGACTTAATGAACTGAATGATGCTTATGAAATGGAACACCTGGTTGATAGTATAAATTTAATTTGTATTAAGAATACAAAGCGGACTAGTTCTACTAACTATCTACTAAGATTCTCCACTCTAATACAATCAGTATCTTGGGCCAGAAAGACTAATGTATTTTGTCCATATTCAGGTAAGTCGTAATGACAGAATCGGGAAAGCGACAAGAGGTTATAAACCTCTATCCAAACGGCAATGGCAGCAAAA
>JBAWET010000295.1:0-5374 GCA_049591355.1 Nitrososphaeraceae archaeon | reverse complement strand
TTTATCTGTCCTCTCATTAGTCCATCGGGATGGTCTTGTGTTTTGAGATTAACATACACATCGCCATTCGCAATCGCAGTCTTTAGATCAGCTATTGTTTTTCCCGCCATAGATCCCATTAAGCTTGACTCTGTTACATTGCCTCTCATTGTCATTCCTTTTGGTGAATCAGAATGTTTACTTACCTTCATAAGATCAACTACAATTTCTCCTTTTTCTCCAGCTTTTCCTTTATGGATATTAATTCCTGTTGGATCGTTTGCGCCTGTTACATTCATTTTCCATGTCAACATATCATTTTTTGTCTTGAAATTTATTACACCTTCAGCTGTTGTCTTTACTGCCGGAACCTCATTGTTTCCATCTAGTCTTGCTCTGTATTTTTCATTCTGTGCATATGAATTGTTGGCAGCGGCGAGAACTAAAGAACCTAATGCCACCGCCATTGCAATTAAACATACTGTGCGTACTTTTTCCATGATGACTGATAAAATGAAGACACCTTATAAACCTGCGGTGGTATCACTGACCTCTTTTCCATACTCGGTAGCTAATATGACTGTCCTTGTTGTTAGTATGATTTTTGTGTTCACTTGTTTTCTCATGGTGTGCCCGTTCACTTCCATTTTGTTCTCTAGCAAATATCCATTGTTTCTTGATAAAAAAGACAAGTAAACCAATTCCAATACATGTCATACTAACTACGATTAAAAATCCTGCGGAAAGTTCGCCAAGATTATTTAGATCTAAGCCATTCATACCATAGATGCCCGCAATTAAAGTTAGAGGCAATAGTATTACGGTAAAAATGGTAAGTACCCTCATAGTATCGTTAATTTGAAGTGAAACTTTAGCAACATATAATTCGCGTATTGAATTAATTGTACCCTCATATGATTCCACAAAATCAATTAGCTGTGAAATATCATCGTAGACCATCTCAATATATTTTACTTCTTCTTTATAGTGTTCATTGTGAACAATGAAATTTATGATGTTCCTGACTCGCCAGAAATGTCTTCTCAATATTATCGTCTGTCTGGACAGAATATCAATACTATCAAATATTTCAGGCGAAGGTCTGACAAAAGATCGACGCTGGTATTCATTTACTGTCAGTTCCAATGCTGTCAATAGTTATTCATATTTGGTAACTATTTGTGCTAATAAATTATAATATAAAGCAGCAATTGTTGCTTCCTTTATCTTTTTATTTTTCACATTTAAAATCCTTTCAACTAATTCCTTCAGTTCGACCTCGGAGGAATGAATAGTGATTAACCATTTCCTTCCAAGAAAGAAGTAGATTCCTTCTGTTTCAAGTGTCTTCGGATATTTATTTTTCATATCTAGTACTATTGTAAATGTATGGTTATCCAGTAAACGGATTTCTGCTTTCTTCGATTTATTGATATAAGTCTCTATTGCTTCAGCATCTAAACTGAATTTATGAGCCAGCTTAAAGTTCGTCGTGGTCAAAATCTATCAGGTCTATCCACACATTATAGCCACTGCCTAGAGCGTCGATTGATCCATCAGTCTTGACTTCATGTTCATTGTACGCAAATATTGTCCTCAACTATAATATCACTAGCAATAAGATATAAAATGAATACACATTATTGGACTGTAACTACGGTGCAGTCAATCTTGAAGCAGTGGGAATGACACGCTCTGATGGTTGGCCATAAAGTTGCTCGTAGGCATTTTTCACTATATCATAATATATTGTTGGTTGAATATTCCCTTCGCCGGTTGCATTATTGTACGTGCTGTAATGGGTAACCACTTTGAATCTCTGGCCGATAGTCCAATTACTTAAGTGTGTCTAATGTAAAGAAGCGCCTGCAAAGAGATTAAATCCTGCATGAAAATATTGATAATTTATTTGATTTCAAAATATATTTCGAAATTGTAGAATAGATTCAATGGGTTACCTTTAATGTCTAAAATGACTTAACCCTCCAAATTAAGCATGTTTTTTTGCTTAAAAGCCACACAAAATTCCATTTATGCAAATTCACATTCATCTCTGGTTGTCGTAGTTACAGCCTTCATGGTATCGGAAGTGCTTTGATCTTTAAAGTTTTATATATCGTGACGTATACTACATGATTATGACCACCGATGAAAAACAATATAGATGCGCTCAGTGCGGTGTATCCTTTAAATCGGCGGAAGAAGCGAAAGCACATCTTCTCCAACACTAATAGTTGATACCATTGAAGGTAATTTGTATGCCAAATTGTAAGTAATGTGCTTCTCTCGGCTTACAAATAATAATAACAAACTAGAGCTACGTCATTGTTTACTTAGTCGTACTGAGGCTCGTCAGAATATAAAAAAATAAAAAGATTATGACAACTACAACTAACCAACGTCTTACTTTGCCCTTACGCTTTCCTTAATTTCTCCGCTTATATTTCCAAGAACTGTTGCAGCACCGATGATTTTTTTAGCAACTTCACCTGTTTGATTCAATAGTGATTCACCAGTATATGATGCATTCTTTCCTAATTCTGTCGCGGTTTGATTTGCCGAGTTTATAGCACTACCTACTGCACTACTTGCATTCTGTCCATTTCAGACATCGTTGCATTAGCTGAAGCACCGGCATAGTTTAAGGCGCTAGATGCGTTCTTTCCTATTTCAGAGGCAGTCTGGTTTACCGATGCGCTTGCATTTTTAACGGCATTTCACTGACGCCCTACAACAGTTGCTTCAACTTCGAAGTAATGGAGGGAGCATAACCTCATTTGCTCGTAGAGTTTCTACAATCGCAAATGGATTACCTTACTATTTCGTAGAAGTTACATCTCAGAACGGAAGCCAGTACGCAATTCAGGCCTATGGAGATAAGGCTACAAAACTATATGATGAGGTTATGACGATAACTGGAAACCTCCCCATGTTGGGTAGTCGTACCAAGAAAATGTAATATAGGAATACTATTTGGATAAAGTCCAAAAATAGCCAATGATACTTGAAATCCCAAGATAGACGACACAAGAACTGTCAGTGCAGTTATAGGTCAAATTATTAGATTATGCTTAGTAAAAACATTCAAAGCCTACTTACCGTCAAATATACGCAGCATTTATTGCATATGCACATTATAAGACACGAAAACTCTATCGTGCAAACCATCCTTGTCTTTTGAAATACCAGAGCATAATCACCGATGGCAATATAGCCGCTGTTACCAGAAGGGTGAATAATGTAAATGGCCCAAAAAACGTAGCAGGACCAGTCTCGATTCCACCAGGTAGATTTACGTTCATTCGGTAAATAGCTGCAACCACTGTAACGGGAATTGACAGAGTGAAGAGGATTGTCAGGACGGCCAAGATCTTGTTCGACTTTTCGGTGCTTAGCATAAAGTCAGTATCCTTGAAGATTTCTATAGTTTCCTTAGATTCTTCGAGTACCTCAATTACCTTGTCGATATGATCTTTGACATCATCGAAGTACAAAGTAAGGTCCTCTGTAGAGAACTTTTGGATATCTTTACTTAGATCCATTACGATACGTTTCAACGGAATGACTACCCTCCTGAGCGTCGTTATTTCTCGCCTTAGTAGCGAAATTTCTTATGGAGCTGCATGTTTATCATCAAATACAATATCTTCTATGTCATCCAAGTTTCCTTTAAGTTTCATCAAAATATGTAGTAGATCGTCGACCAACAAATCTATGATCCTGTGAAGCAGATATCCTGAAGTTGTACCCATAAACGAATCTCGTTGTTTTTCACTAATCTTGCAGAGTTCAAACATTTCAGTCAGTGGTTTTAATTCTCCCTGTTGAACAGTTACCAAATAGTCAAATCCTGCAAAAATTGCAAGATGAGTAGTACGTGGAATACGCTCGTTCTTATCAATGCTAGGAAAATGAAGTATAACAAAAATATGATCCTCATAACGGTCTATTTTAGGAATTTGTATTTTTGAAAGGGAGTCTTCAATATTTAATTCATGAAAGAGATAAGTTTCTTCCAATATCTTCATCTTTTCACGTGTAGGTTTCCGGATATTTACCCACGTTAGCCTCTTGTTAGTAATCGATTCAAGACTAGCTTTCTTTCTCTAATTTCTGCCATCGAACCCATCCTCGCTGTTTTGGTTCCATATTACCGCTCTTGAATTCTATATTAATTTTCCTTCACTTCTATAACTGATAACTGTCACAGGTTAGAGGGTGAGATACCTCCAAAGAATTGCCAAAAGTGATCCCTATGGGGCTAAAGTCAAAATAATGAGAGTAGAAGCGATTAGAAGAGACTATACCTGCTTATCACGGGGAATCAACTTAGTACTTGTGAGCATCAGATAAAATGAGCCGCTCGTCTCATCTAAACAATACTTTCCCCATAGCAGTCCTTTAATGGAGGACCTCTCTTTTAATAGATCCATCCTCTATGTAAATAATCTTTTCAGTTTTATCTGCTAGTTCCTGATTATGAGTAACCATGACGATGGTTGAGTCTGAACTTGCTTACGGAATTAATTAATTTTGCAAGTCTGGCTTAACTTGTTAATTATTGAATACAAAGCCCATATCAGAAGGACTATTGAAAGGACACGTAAGGGAGTTTGATAATTAGACAGAAAGGTTGAAGCGGCTATTCCTGCGCCGCCAAATGTAGATACAAGGAGAAATCCCAGCGAAGAACAACTAGCACATGTACTTGAGAGCACACTTACGGTGGACCCTGAGAAAAAGGACGCAAGATTCAATTTCAATTTCGAATGTTTCAAGACATATATGTTCATGCTCACTATTATTCCCAATAATATCGAAGTTAGTGTTGAAAGAATAAAGCCTATAACCGCATCAGCTGGCAGATAAAATATTACTATTGGTGAAAAGAATAGCAATTGGTCAAAGATACTGAAGACAGTCCAGAATATCGCGGCTGTTAGGGCCGCAATTGACAGATAAGGCCATCTTGAAAAGACTATTCTGAAGGAAAGAATAAGCGAATCCAACCAATTGGATCTTGCCGATATTATGTTCCCATCGCTCATTTGAACAAATCAACCCTCAGAGATTTTTTTATCAATGACTGCTTGGAATGAAGGGAAAGGATATGCTCCAAGTAATACTTTTTGATCAGAACCATCTCTTTTCTTTACTATACCACCTTTTTAGCGATACGCCAAATCGCTTTTAAATACATTTCAATATGTTCTGAATCAGCAGTCTCAAGAATTAACCTCGCCAAGCCACCTGTCTTGGGTTCGGTGATATTCGCATTCATTCCCAGAGATACAATTAGGGTATGATGCATTATTAATATTGTTGTGAGTGGTTTATTAGAGGACTCTGGTAATACGACTTGGTCAAGTCCTTTTAAATTGATGTAATTGTTCCT
>JBAWET010000294.1:0-15555 GCA_049591355.1 Nitrososphaeraceae archaeon | reverse complement strand
TAGGCTCTCTGTGTAAAGGTTGGCATCAAAAGTCAAGGAGAATTATGAAACTGCAGCTCCTCTAAGAGTGAGGGTATTCAAAAGTAGAACGAATGTTTAGTTACCAGATCAAGACTTTTCTAAATTATCTTTGTGTTATTTTTCCAATTGTGTCAGTTATCTAACAAGTTTAGGTTGATATTAAGATCTGCTTTACACAATGAAGATTGACCTCCAATTAGGGTCAAATCCTAACGCCTCGTTATAATGAATAGATAATAAATTTGAAACCCTGTGTTCTGAAAATGGACCACATGCATTAGTACGATATGTATTGATTATCATTAATAAATTCGATCTAAACTTGAAAATTTTTTATGTTACTCACATTTCAAGTGACAGAGTTGAAATTCTAATTGGATCTTGCGTCGGTAACCACAATTATTCATGATTTGAATTTAGATAAAGATGATCATGATAAGAATGTTAACCGATTTTGTTTTGGGTCCCCCATTGGCTACCCAAAATTGTTCTACGAATGAACATTGTATAAATATAAAACACGGAAGTGATAAACTGCTCATTATTTGGTCACAAAACTATTATAGTTAAAAACACCTTACTAATATCATATTTTGTCAGAACTAAGAGAAATAAAAAGTGTCTTTCTAGGACTACGGACTCTGTACCAAACATATTTTCCTAAAGTAGACCCAAACCTCGTCCATTCCTTATTGATGTCTATAGAGGAAAATCCTGAAAAAGTTCCATTTTACATGGTGGAAATATTTACAAAGCCGGGAACTGATGCTGAGAAAATGAGAGACTACATCATGCAAAAAACAGGGATGGTTCCTTCCATACATGATAACGGCACCCATTATGTAGTAAATCAGAGACTTAGCTTGGAATTCCTCAAAGAATTGTCAAACTTAGAAGAAGTTATAGATATTGCTGGAGATTATACTGGTGGTGTAACAGGCAGAGGGGCTTCACACGAACAGAGAGGTACAAGCGAGTAAATTTATCCTCTATTCTAAGGATTTGATTAAGAAGTTATAGATACCAATTAAAGGAATAATACCGGTTATCGAGATATTTTCTAATTATCTGGTCAGAGGTATTGACATTGATACAAATCTGATATGTTCTAACCGAACTACTATCCAATGGCTTCACAATCGATCCCCGACCTTACTCAAGGATTAATATTCTCACACATTCATCACGCCAGATTTCCATGGGAATGGGCTGAAACAGTTTAACTTGCAGTTTGAGTGACTATATTTAATAGAATAGAACGTGATAGTTATGATAATCGCAAATCTCGGTATTTGACTTTGTGCCTTTATAACTATTTTTGCAACTCAGCTTCCAGAGCTGTTATAAATTTGTCGATATCAAGTCTTTAATAGTTTAAGTATGTTATTAATTATCTTTCCGTGGTCGGCTTCGACCTCAGTGCTTACCAAAAGGAGATGAGCATCTTCTAAAGGTATCGTAATACGCTTTATTTTTTCATATTCTGCCATCGCATATTTTCCCCGTCCAGTTCTTGGGGCCAAGGCATTACGTAATCCCCACCTCGCTAATGCCTGTAAATTTGATCTTCTCGTTTCCTCTTTGGAAAGTATATTTTCTATTCCTTCGCGCTGACCCCCATATATTATCTCACCAGTCTCATCACACACACCAGCGAATCGAACCTTCTGGTCTGATTCCATTATCTGCCTACACAATGCATCATAGTCCATAGTTTTAACAATGTTAGTTGAACTAACTAATACAAAAGCTTATTTCAGCCGAAAATCTAAAAAATCCAAAGTTAAGAATACCTCAAATCTAATATAACACCTAATAACTAAAATCAAATTTAAATTCTATTCACACCAACTTCTTAATTGGATTCAGTCATGTCGCGAATAATTGAACAATTACTCTTACACCACTATTCAGTCTGAAATAATGACACACTCGAGATGATACAATAGAAGTGTATACTTCTATAGTGCTAACTGGACAATAGATAAACAAAAAAGCAAGAAGGTCTGCTGAGTATGTTCTCAGTAACCCCCCTCTCTGAGGATACAGTAGCCGACGGTAACTAAGAGCTGAACCCTATCCCAGTTTTCTAATTACTTTGATTTTCGTTTGTTGCCAGGCTGTTAAGTAAGGTGTTGTTGGTATTGCCAATACTGGTATCGTTTTCAAGAATCTGGGTATCGTTACCAGGAACGGCGTTTTCAGCTGTCTCTGGAGCTGACATGTTAATTCCACTTTGGTTCATGTATGTTGGTTGTCCCATCACAGATGGTGTGATCATTGCGAAGCTAATTCCGAATGACAGCGCTAAACACACTGCCACGAATGTCAATTTGTTCATATTTCTTGAACAAATCTAATTCAATTTATATATTCCGTTCAGCAGTAGTATTGGTAGCTCACCGTGCAACCAGACATTCCTTCTCATTTATCTGGGTGTCCAATATTCAGTGGGCAGTATCTCACTGGCTTAAACCAAGAAGGCAAATGGTTGAGACAAATACTAATTTCTTAACGGCAGTTTTCTCGACTTGTGCTCTAGCAAACTGAATTTCTAAGAATACTGGTAAGTGATTAATATCAATGGGAAAGGGAAAAACAATGCTAAGTCCGGTATAGATATTCAATTACCGTTGCACATATACAACTAACAATCATAGTCGCGGTTATCAAGGTAGAATATTAAGGAAGTTTAGGATTATACATCGAGCTTGTTCGAATTTGTTACCAAACTATCACGTCATTTCAAGCCTGCCACTAATTTTTGGCATTTTAGCTTTCTTTCTCTATGTACTGGCAGCTAGAGAGAAATTTCGTGGGAAGGGCTATTGGTCTAGTACATTTGCAGATGAACTGTCTTAAACACAAATACTTTGCCTACCTTTATCTACACTCGGTTAAACATTACTTTGAAAAAGAACAACAGAACTTTCGATGTTCTCTTTGTTCAGACATGACTATTGCATGTCTAGTAGATTAAGT
This sequence comes from Nitrososphaeraceae archaeon, assembly GCA_049591355.1. Lineage (GTDB taxonomy): Archaea > Thermoproteota > Nitrososphaeria > Nitrososphaerales > Nitrososphaeraceae > TA-21. The sequence goes on along the minus strand of JBAWET010000294.1, from coordinate 12,552 downwards.
TCATGATTTGTTTTGTATTATTTGTCCTGGTTTATTTAGCACGTTTTTGTACTAAGAGCTGGGGAGTAATTGCGTCTTTTGATAACATTTTAAAGTATTCAATGAATCGCTGCGCCATGTAAGCATCGTCATACTTTGAGATTGCAATCGTGAACTGTTCTGGGTTGATGAAATTTACAGTGTCATAGACTACCTGGATTCCATCTACCACCATGAAACTTTGGGGTAAATCAGGAAGCCTCTTTAAATCAAATCTTGGAGATTTTACAATCTTCTTAATCAACTCGGCAGTCTCTTTATTTGGCGGGGTTCTGAATATGGCAGCAAGTCTATTTTCTACACTGATTTGTTCAGGATTGCCATCCAAGATATGTATGGTAACCCCCTTACCAAATTTCTCGAATACCTTAGTTGATACATGTGGATCATGATATCTTGTTGCAAAATAAATTTCCTTTTCAGCATTATCTAAAACTTTAAGGACTTCAACTATGAGGTCATCGAACTTCTTCGCAACGGTAAAACTTGTTAGATGGGTAGTGTTGAGTATTCCATTTAGACTAGAAGTAGCAAGGTATTCTTTGATAATCTTCTCCTTCTGTTCTAGTGGAAAGTCATTTCTCGTTCTTAATACGTCAATATTCTTGATCTGCCAGTAATTGGGAATGACCTTCTTCATTGTCTTAAAATGATTCTCATACACAAGTAAACCGAATGCGGTCAAATTGTAGATAGCTTTCCTTTTCTCCACAAGACCCATTTCAACGAGACGTTTCAGTCTTACATAATACTGTTTTTTCGATTGATTACGTATACCATTTGAAGATGATCGCATTCCCGCAGAAGCACTCTCAAGGATTTCAATTGACTGTTTATCTCCAAGTATAGTGAACACATCTTCTGATAATATTGGAACAGTTTGCTGGTGCATGAATATGGGCTTACAATCATGTCAAGCTCGAAAGTATTAATATTATTTGGTGGAATTTACTATATTTTTGCTAAATTAGGACATTTCTTCTCGCAACTTGTTGCATGCAACTAATAATCATCACCCAACTGACAAAATTTTAGGCAAGATTAACCTCAATGAATTGCTTCATTTATTAGATTTTGTCCAAGCCACTTTTGATTGCAAGGTATGACAAATTTAGTTTTATTGCAATGAATCTGTCTTATATTCTAGAACATAACAAATGCATAGATTATTTTTCCCTGTATCAATCTTAACCGAATAAATATCACAGGAGAAAAATTGAATGACAAATTGCATATAGACAATGAAGGACCGTAAAAAAGTAGTAGAGCAGCGTAATGCCTTTCTACGAGGACACTCTCACGTTCATAAATTCGCTAGCACTAAGATGTAGCAGGAACTGTAGTATCATCTTTTCTTTCCCTCTTAAAATGATAAGCAATAAACACGCCTATGATAATTGCTATAAGTATATAGTTGACAGGTGGTTTTAAGAGCTGAATAATCAGTCCTAATTTGGGAATCACAATGATAACTTTACCAATGTAATTGCTTTTCAGTATTGGAAAGTCCAGTCCAACGTACGACTCGGGATTATTATCACCTTTGGTGGCAACAACCTGCTCTTTGCTCCGAGGGTCCAACCCTACAAATATGACTCTATGCACTATTGTCCTAGGATTTCCTTGCTCATCAAAATCTTCTGGTGCCTTGAACACTATTATGTCTCCGGTCTTTAACTTGTCGAATGCAGATTGCGCACTGCCGCCTATGCCATGACCATCATTTTGTGTCACAACAACGTCACCGACCAGTAGAGTAGGAATCATGCTTCCACTCACGACAACATAAACAGGATTGAACTCGCCCAAAATTAGCCTGATTGATATAAAAAATGCTATGATAATAATAACAGATATCAAAATAGAAAACAGAGTACGCTTTTTAATGTTATACTTCGAATATGAAACCAATACGAGGCCAGTACCTTATTTTGTCTATATTATCTTTGTTCTTCAGGACACTGGAATTATAATACTTTATAAATCTCAACACAGTCTATTTACATGCTGCGTTATATACGAATCAATTGCGATTATAATAGTTTTGAGTCTGAGTTTGAGTCGGAATCTCTATGGGAATGGTATGTCTATTGGAAGTTCGAACGGATTCTTATTTTTTGAGATTGAGTTAATTATTTGATCACGTCCGTTGCTCTCATCATTCATAGATATACTTTCCTTGCCAGATAGGGTTTGACTTTTCTCGCATTTACGATCATTGTCACAAGTAGCATTTGTCCCTATCGAATTCATTTCCTTAACAGAGACATGGTCGTTTGTGGGCAATGAAACAATTGAAATACCAGGTTTCTCGTTTAGAACCTTCGATTTGAAAGGATCTGAGAAAGTCTGTTGTAATTCGCTTTTGTTTGTGGAGGACGTCTCTGTTTTGTCAGCTAAATTCTTTGTTGCCAGATCTATTTTTGAAGAGAGTAATTCTGTATTTAATCCTAGCATGTCCTGTAGGCTCAATCCATTTGCAGGACAAGTTAGCACACCTGACAGCATAGCAAATATTATCAAGGTACTAGCCAAAAATGCAAATTTACTTTTGTAATGCACTCTGTTATCGCTACTCAGGGAATGTGAAAACTTTCGAGTTTATTTGAATTCAGTAATGTACTCCCATTCGATAATCAAAGTACAATATGAAATAACTAACTTATCGTAGCTTGAAAGTAAATATCTTACCATAATATGGGGTAACCATGTTCTGCATTAAGGGTTGTAAAGAGATTAGTTATATTGTTACAGACTATTTTAATGAGTATTTTATACTGTATCCGACAGTAATTGGACTATGTGGAATTGTACCTTGTTACTAACCTGCCTGTGACGATTTCAGGGCTGGATATTGATGTTCAACTGGTGCACCAATTTTCTAAAATTCTAGGGCATAAAATTAAGTCGAGAATTGACAACGTGGACAAGTTACAAGATGATGATACATAGTGAAAGATGCCCATGTGATGAAAGAACCTAAAGGAATAATAAATTCACCAACCAATAGGAGGGTAAACCAATACACGACATATGTGACGAATTAGTTTGATGCCATTATCTCGGGAATAGATGTTCTCATGACATGAGAGTTGCAATACACACGATTATTCATAGAGAATTTAGAACAAGTTCATTGCTGCATTTGTCCGATTTTGTTCTAATTGACATCAAGGTAATTTATAAGTAGTATTAGAGTAAACCTCAGGTCATAAACTAGTTATAGTACATGGTAGGAGCACTTTTTCTGCGATAAAGATTGCGTTATAAAGTCAAGACATTAAAGTCTTAATAGAGCCAGGTTTCAAAGATCCAAAAGAAGGAAACAAAATGAAATTAATTATTGTAATCGCAATAGTTCTCATCATTCCTGTTTCGGTGCATGCACAAGAACCTAAAGGTATTTTTCGAAGCGATATACTTTCTGTTAACAATTTAACTGCAGTACAGTATAATGATACGTATAACATATTAGAAATAATAACGAACATTAGTAACGATACACTTAACGGCATAAAACTGTCGTTAGAAGTTTATAATTCCACAAATAATTTGATAGGATTGACACAGGGAGTTCCAACATATACAATATTAGAACCGGGTCAATCATCTACTTTTGAAATCTTGAGCGATGTTGGTAGATTGAATGGTTTTGATCATTATATTATCAAAACAGGTTATTACGCTTCTTTTTCATAAATTACTCGATAATACTTTTTTCATCTCTTAATTTGGTTTCTCATTGCGATTTTCTCTAATCGTACCGCAACTAGTGTTAAAATAATGGCAGAAGACTTTCTCACAAAATAGATAGTTTCCACAGTACGAACTAGACTCGACACAGTCATTAAATATTGCATGTAGCGCACCAACAAGAAGAATAAAGATTAATCGGCAGGACAAGACTGGAGACCGAAAAGTAGATTAAAATCTGTGTGTCAGTTAGAATGGAATATATTCAAGATGAAGTAGAGTGTTGCGAGTGTTTAACCCAAACAATTTATCTGCACGATATAGACATACTAAAATAATTTCCTTTATTTTTATCGCGACCATGCTTGTCGTAAGCAGTTGCTTTCTTAATAACAGCATCACGAATACAACATATGCAAAGTCAAAAGACAAACCAGATAAGGATATTGTGAACAGTAACAAAGGGCATGAAGGAATTACTCACGAGTCTGGACCTCATCTTGGCTTAAACATGAAAGGCTATTATACAGGTTTGCCCCAGTCCAGAGAAGGTTTCAAAAATCCCTATCCAAGTAACTATTATGCAAGTAGTTTCAAGGCATTTTCGAAAGCAAAAATTATTGACCATGTTCGCTACAGGGTGTATTGGGAATCATACGTCAAAAATCCAATAGAATTCATAAAAGAATTAAAACACGTTGCAAAGTTAGCAGACAGATATGGAATCAAAGTGATATATGACAATCATCAATTCCACACCTCCTCGTGGTTAGATGTTGGCAGTGGCACAGGGTTTCCGGCATACTTGTTCAACGATGCGGTACTTTACAAACAAGACAGCGGAGGAATTCCAAAATCTGCGGCTGCAGAGGCATGGTGGACCAATTGGTGGGACAGGGCAATTAAGAGCGTGAACGGGACAGATGGATGGCGTCTGCAAGCAGAATTCTTGAAGAAGATCGTAAAGACAGTTGACAAACACCCAAGTACATTGGGTTATGAGATTTTGAGCGAACCACAAGTTCATAATAAAAATCAATGGACAAAAATTGGCAAGTACAATACCTTCATGACCAAAGAACTCCGTAAACTTACAGACAAGACGTTAATCTACAGTATGAATATTCCCATAGACCTAAAAAGTCCAATACAAGTCAATGCAGAAAATCTGGCAAAGATGTCTCCAAACAACAAACAAAATATAGTATTCAAATTTTCACTTTACGGGATTCCTAAGGATGGTTATCAAAGCGATAAGCTTCAATTATTTGAAAATGCAAGTAGGATAGCTGGAGTACCACTTTACGTAGGGGAATGGAATAATGTGAAACGAGTTGCCACCACTTTTGAGGGCAAAAAGTTTTTTGAGATCAGCGCCAAGCAGAGCGATATCAGCCAGACTGATGCAAACACCATACTCCAGAAATTCAAGGGAATTGGCATATGGGGAATGGCTTATTGGAGTTGGAGTTTTTTACCTGAAAAAACTCCAAACTTTAATCTCGTCAAGTTCGTGTATGATAAAGCAACCGGAGAAGGAAAAATGAAGATTACTAAATATTTTGGCATTATGGAAAATGCATACCAAGAAGTGTTTGGACAAGCATCTCATGATATGATCACAGGGCCGAAGAGATAATGCTGCTCTCTAATAGAAAAGGGAATGACACAAGAGATGTTTACTGTTTTGTAACCTAATCTGCATTGGTTCAAAAGCATCTAACGGGTTCTGCGTCTTGAGTGACGAGATGCGAAAGATTAGAAAAACAAACAAGAATATCTTTGGCCTTGTTAATTGTGGCAATATTACAATAAAGAGAGTCACTATCAAGATCGAAGTGCAATACTCAAAGATCAGGCTTTCAAGTGCAAAATATATGCCTAGAACGTGTTTCGGACATATGAAATAAAATGGGCTAAGTTACCCATTTAAGAATTTCATATTATCCGACGGAAATCACCCTAAAGAAATAGTCTGGGTGAACCACTAAATCATCAATATACTGAAACTTAATGAATGGGGATTATACGATTATTCCAAGTAAACGTATTGAAGATACTTGAACGAGTTGGCATCAATAATGGTGAACTTCCGCATAAATAAGCATAACTTCAAAACAAATGTTACCAATGAATTAGGTCTCTCAGATTTCATTTTCTCACAAATTTTCAGTAGGTTCAAGATCTGTGGAAGTAATCGAAGCATGAAATTTCCTGATGTAAATGTAAATGAACTTTATGCAATTTTCTTTTCAAATGTATAATACAAAGGTCTTATCCAAAGGTCTGTAGGATCTTCATAATTCAAGCTAATGCTTTTGGTAAAGTTCTTTTTTTCTCGACCAATCCAATAAGTTGCATTCGTGAAAAGGGCTTTTGAAGTATATCTATAGGAAGATTGAAGTATTCTGCTGCGTCCTCGAAAATATCTTTACCGTAGGCAGAAGCAAGTATAATTCGCTGCCTGGGATTTATTGATATTATCCTTTTTGCTACTTCAAATCCATCGATATTTGGCATCTTGTAGTCTAAAATTAAGATGTCAAAGGGTTGATCGTAAGAATTCGTTGCAGCTGTTATTTCCTTGAATTTTTCATTATATATTCTCAAACATTCTTCTCCATCAGTGGTCACAGTTATGTGGTTGGTTTTGTTCTCAAATATTTTTTCATACATTCGCACAATGTCCTGATCGTCTTCAGCTATCAGTATATTCAACGACTCGATTCACTCAACTTAGGAGATAACATACTATGTAAAACTTGTTTGACAGGGAGTGTTAGCAAATTATTCAAGAAATATAGGAAATTATTTTTTGACAGTATACGATCATTTCTAGTGAAAACCAGTGACCAGCACCAGTAATTTATAATTACTTATAAACTCAAGTATTTTGAATTTGAGTGTCTATTTTGCAAGTTTTGAAGCTGCGAATAGTGGTATAGAAAAGAAAGAAGCACTCTTAATAAATTTTAATGGATAGAGCATCACGCATCAATGAGCATTTTAGATACTAACAGTATCAACCAACAGACTCTAACAACTATTTTTTGGTTGCTCATTTGTGCCTTTATTTTAAGTTTGATATACGTAAAATGCAGATATAGAAAGCCAGATTTAAGAATAGCATTTGCATTAATAATTATAGGAACTGCCTATTCCTTAGCATTTTGGGATTACCTACCAAAGCACAACATAGGCACAACTGAGCAAAGATTGATTGCTCTCTTAGTTCTATCTTTAACACTTTTTCCCCTCTTCTACAAATCAACGAAAAGAGCTAGGGTTGGCTTTACCGTATATACAAAAGGTGAAAGATTAAAAAAGCAGCATAATAAGTGTGCCAGATGCAAAAAAACTTTGATTAAGTTCAATATAGATTTTGATCACAAAAATGGTAATCGATCTGATAATCGAATAACTAATTGCAGAGCATTCTGTACCCCTTGCCATAGAAAGAAGCACGCATATGATTAGCTGCCATACTCACATTGCCTGACAATAGTTGCTAACGTACTTCACCCTACGCACAGGCAATGCCTTGGACCAAGAGGAGAATGTATTGTCAAAAGTGATAATCATACGTAATTTGGCTGTAGATCCAAGGATGTTCGGTGTTCTTTTTTGCCCGACTCCGCACCTCAACTTTACTTGGGAACGTGTAGAAGGATTCTCAATTTCTACATAAACAAAAACTCGAGTAGTAACGTATTCATTTCTTATTCGGGATGGCCGCAGGATAGAATACACCCTGCCAGAAAGTATAACTCCATCCATAGCAGCCGATATAACTCTCCAACGGAACTAATCGTCAAGTGTAGATAGTGGATAACTCTTGTCAGTAAATTCAAAAATTTAGTCTAGTATTGATTACCTTGTTGCTTATTAGCGATGAAATCACTTATTCTACCATGAGGTTGCGTGATAGAGAGGAAATCTTTGCATCTATACTCGTTAGCACGGGGTCGGGTGATGGCATAAGTTTGACAAAGATAATGTTTAATTCGTATCTTACTTATTTCCAAATTCTTGAGTATTCTAAAACACTAATTGAGCGTGGCTTCTTGGAATATGACAAAACTGACAAAACCTTCAACACTACACCAAGCGGGTTTAAATTCCTAGAGTTGTATAATGAAATGAGTCAGATCATAAAGGGCCAGCAATGACATTGGAAAGACAGAGAGGATAATCCAAGCTATCGTACAGATGTACCTTTACATCGAGATTGAGTTTATTCACAAGGAAATAATTTGTGCATGTCATTGCGGGAGATAACCAAAGAGGCAAGAGGTTACCCATGGTGGGGCAACATTAGGACCTACAACGATTCTTTCTCAAAATAGAATCAGTGGTAGTAGCCGAGAAAATTTTGAAGTGATTCTCCAGAAAATTTCTTGACCCCTTTCAACTTATCTTTAGCTATTGAATGACATTTATTTTATTCCGCATTCTTATGTTATAGCCTTGTTCTTTATTCAAGAGAGATTGGGTATATGGATCTTTGAGAGGATACTCCTGAGTGTAAGGGCAAGTCCTACTGAAACTAGAGATGCAACCGCTGCCGTAAGGAACACAAGGCCAAATGATTCTTGTGAGGGAAAGCTTCCAAAAATGCTGCTGCCTATACTTATTCTTGATTGAAGAGTCTGCAAGTAGACTGCCGCAACAACTGGTCCGACAGAGCTACCCACAATCCTCAGTAGACTGGTCATGCCTAACGAAATGCCACTGTACTTTGGAGGTGTTGCAAGTATCACAATATTCATTGCTCCAACACTTGTCAGCGATAGACCCACAGAGAGGACAGCTAGACCAGCTGAAACACAGAAAGGATTTGAATGGACAAGCCAGAGAGCAAAGAAACCAGCAGAAGTGATGACCGAGCCTGCTATGATCGGTTTAATTGAACCTAATCTTGATATTATAAAGCCCGACGTAGGTCCAAAGATAAGTAGGACAATTGCAAATGGAAGCTGAACGTTTCCCACCCCTACTGCACTTTCTCCAAATCCTAGAGGTATTGGATTTCGCACTAGTATTGGTATGGTTTCAAAGACCATAAACATGGATAATCCTACAATAAGTATCATCAAGTTTGCAGGAAGTACAACCTTGTCAAATAGGAGCCTAAAATCTACTAGAGGATTCTTTGCTCGTCTCTCCACTATGACAAAGACTACCGACGAAACAACTCCGACTACTACTAATGTACTTAACCAGATCTCAGATGATGACAAGCCCAGAGGACCCTCAATTATGTTTTGATCTATATTTGCACCTAAAGATCCGTTGCCAGCAGAGGTCTCAAATAAGGTGATAGAAAGGAGAAGAGATATTATTGTTATGGCCAACGTTACTGCCCCAAGGATATCAATGCGCCTTGATTCATCTGTTGTATTTGTCCCTGCACTACTACTGTCTTTCGTTTTTCTCTCCTGATTCTTAATTTCTGAATTGACAATGGCAGTGTCTTGACTTGCTATTGAAACTTCACTTGAACCTTCGATGTTGCTGCCGATAGTGATATATTTCCGTATCACAAATAGCAGTGCAAAAGCTATGGGAATTATTGTGAAGAAGGTGGCTTGCCATCCATAGTTTTGGATTATAAAGCCTCCGACTATTAGTCCAATAATAGCACCAGAGGCGAACATTGAAGTTATAACGCCTTGCCCAATCGATATTTTTGCTCTTGGAAATTGATCCCTGACAATGCTAAAAGCAATTGGAAACATCGACATTCCTATCCCCTGAATTGCCCTAGCTAATAACATCAATTCAAAAGTTGGAGCCAATCCTGCAATTGATACACCGACAGCATAGACTAGCATTACTATCAACAGTATCTTTTTCTTTCCGTATATGTCAGAAAGCTTTCCTGCAATAGGTGTCATTACAGCCCCCGACACAAGATATGCGGTAAGAACCCATGACGACATTGTATAAGAAACGTGAAAATGACTGATAAGGTCTGGAATTGCAGGTATTAGCATCGTTTCAGCATACATTACCATGGTTGCTATACAGCTCAATATTCCAAGAGTCTTCCATGCGGACGGTGGAATCTTTCCTGATTGGTCTGAAGCAGCGGAAGAGTGGGAAAGAGATGATGAAGTAGATAGGGAACTCACAGAATCTTCATCTTCGTACGCTCTGGGGTTATCTTTGGATATTTTCAAATTTCATTTATTCACCTGTCCCCTTGTCCTATCTTCTATTTTTCAACATTCACTTTGGGGATTTGAGCTCCTTCACGAGGTAGTTATTAGTGTGTTGCATCTTCGATTCCCATTCCCCTAAGTTATCAGATATCTTGTTTAGAACTGCGCGTAGGATTTCAACTTCTTCAGTTCTAATATTCTTCATAGCCCGCTTTCTCACTTCTAGAGCACACTCAGTCATCTTATCCCACATCAATTCTGCCTTCTGAGTACGTCTAATCTTGTTGTTTCTTCTATCATGAGGATCTGCTTCCCGTCTTAGAAATCCATCTTTTTCCATCTTGTCTATCATTGGAATCAAGGTTGGTCCTTCCACTCCAATCTTATCCGCAATTTCCTTTTGCGTTAAGCCGTCTCGCTCTGATAACATGACAATTATTTTCCACTGTCCAAAGGTAACTCCGACCTTGCTTCGTAATTCGACATCAAGGGATTTGGCAAATATTCTGCCAGTTCTATTGATTAGAAAACCAGGGCTGTTCTGATAATCGTATATCCTAATAAATAAACACCTAATTAGTAGTATCCTATGCATTTACATTTAAATGTATCTGGTCCTGCAAAATTAATGGCACGTAAGAATGTTATTGTGACATTATCATTTATAGTAACGCAGCCCCCATTCTTTGTATGAGATGATACAGACAATACCCTCAGTTAAGCGCCACCTGGATCAGGGGCATAACCTAATATGGTAGCTCTTACTGGCTACAACTCATTTGAAGAAAAATGGTACAATTTACTTAATTTGATATTAATACCATCATAAATAAGTTAGGTCAAGGATATTTGGACTATACGAAGGTAAGGATATATGTCACTACTGTATAATGATAACGCTTGCTTATTATTCTCGATATATTAACGGTGTCTGGTTAAAGGTAAATGACTATTCCCTCCTGAGACACAAAGGGTGATTTTATGACTTATTTGAACTCCTCCCTAAAACTACTAATCATGATAACTGTAACCTTGAAGATAAGCAAGTATTCTCCACTAACTACAAATATGATTAGTTTGCCATTAACTGTGACAGCTGAACTATGAAACAAATTAACCCCTCAGACTTAAAAAAGAAGATAGATAAAAATGAAGATATATTCATTTTAGATGTTCGAACCCCGCAAGAATACGAATCATGGAGATTATCCTATGATAGACATAAGACTCCCAAACTGATTCCTGTTGATAGTTTGCTTGCCCAGGGCTCACACCTAATAAAAGAAATTCCAAAAGATAAAGAAATCATCACAATTTGTGCGCACGGAATCAGGTCGATGGCCGCGGCGAACTTCCTCAATAAATTGGGATATGATGTTAAGAGCTTAAGTGGAGGGATGGCGGGATGGAATAAAGTTTACGATGTTGCACAAGTTCCGGTTCCTAGCCAAGCTTCGTTTAGAATTTGGCAGATAAGACGGGTATCAAAGGGATGCATGGGTTACATGATATCTTCAATACAAGATAAGAAAGCGGTGGTTATCGATCCGAGTCGTGAAATTTACGAGTCTTTCGTTAAAGTTGCAGAGGACAATGGATTGTTAATAGTGAAAGTAATTGATACCCATCAGCACGCAGATCATGTCTCTGGTGTAGCAATGTTAGTCAAAAGTATAAAAACGAATACCAACCCAGAAATTTTTGCATATTTTAGTTCTTTTGAAGAATATAACGGTAATGAAAATGCGGGGCTTCATAATACCAAGTATCTCAGAGATGGAGATGTAGTAGAGGTAGGTGAAAACGTAAAGTTAAAAGTAATTCATACCCCAGGTCATACGAAGGGCAGTTTGTCATTTTTTATAGAATCTAGCACTTTGAAGCATGATAGAGATGAGACAGATGGAAATATTATTCCATATGATTATTACCTGTTTACAGGGGATACCCTATTTATTGATGGCATCGGAAGGCCCGACCTGAGGGACGAAGCAAGAGATTTCGCTGGACTGCTGTACGAAACTTATCATCAAAAAATAGATAAATTTCCTCCTCATACTCTGATTCTCCCTGCACATTTTAATGCAGCATCTGTTACTTTAAAACATGGAATACCGATTTATGAAACACTTGAGTCATTAAAGAAAAAAATAAGGCTTCTTTCTATGAATAAGGAAGAATTTGTTAGTTTGGTAACTGAGACTGTACCACCAAAACCCATGAACTATAAGATTATAATCTCGATCAACAAAAAAATGCTTCCATATGATGAAGTACAAATACCAGATTTAGAGGCAGGCCCTAATTCTTGCTCCATTTCATAATATCATAATTTTTATTGTTTATTTTGACTCTTCAATTAACGGTGTATTGACAATTTCTTCAAAAGGAGTGCAGCTACAAAAAATTCATGTACCTAAGAAGAGAATTACAAGTGATAATCTTGCATAGGTAATCAAATCTGTGTGCTTCTTTTTCTCCTCTACTATCCCAGGGCTTGATTGCTTAGTTTGATAGATTACGAATAATTGCTTTAGGACTAATTATAAGAGATGGGCAAATGATCGACTTGCGCAATAAAAAGCGACGGGGTATGACGTAAGCCAATCCTTGTAAGTAAGGAACAAAGTTAAGCAATACATTATATCCACAATGA
>JBAWET010000293.1:0-3643 GCA_049591355.1 Nitrososphaeraceae archaeon | reverse complement strand
GCGTTATCACAGGTGAGTTCATTCAAGTTCTCATTGTCGTGACTGTGGTCTTTGTTCTCATTTTCTATCTCGCACTCATTCTTTGCATTTATTTTCTGAGTTTTATGTGTGTCATTACAGTTGTTGTACCTACTAAGCCTAATAAGGTGACAGCCATAAAAACTGCCACAAATAGGTTATAATTTGTCTTCATATCCAAATTAGGTAAGAGTCCTTAATAAGACTTGTTAGAAAAATGGAGCAATAACTTTATTCTATCGCTCCCCCTTCCCACTAGCACGAGCTGAATGCTATAAGACGCAAAACCCCAAATTGATTATGAAAGAAGAACGTTGCAGAGGGTGTCTTAGTGGATATTTCCGACCTACACTTAGCCCTAATGAATTGAAATGTAACTACTGTGGTCAGACCTTCAACAGCGTAGATGATTTGGAAAATCATCGAAGAAACGAGCACATCAAACCTGCAAGTGAAGACCGGTTTACCTCTAATCTTCCGCCGAATAACATTTATGAACTACGGCGCTTCATTCTTTGGCTTTTCTGGGCTCGCGCATGTACATTCCTCTTGAGGGTGTCTGCATCCACTGCAAATTAGGTCTTGGCCGCAACGGTTACAACTAGTCATACAAAAAACTGGTTAGCGTAGATTATAAACTATAGTACACTAGGCTCATTGTCACCGGTATAGATTTTCATTTCTTAGAATCTTTCGATGGAATCGGGCCTTTTGCCATAATATATTCTTGATTTTTGTATACTAACAGTAAGGGATTGGCATCAATTTTTCTTATATAGTCTTTTAAGAACTCATCAAATAATTGTTCGTAGTTTGTATTATTGCGATCAAGGTGTTGCATTTCCAATGCTTCGCGAAATTCTGTGCTTTGTCCAATTCTCTTTTCAAATTCACTCCAAGTCATACCTGAAATTATTTCACCATCAGAACTTCTTGCCTCTATTGTATCAGGGCCAGTTTCGGTAATGTCGAATTTAATAGTTTCATCAGGATTAGTCATACCTTAGACCATCTATATCAGATAACTGAAATGCATCCTCATCAATAGAATAATCTCTAATAAGATTATCTAATTTTTACCACCTTATCTTATTCTGGAGAAAGGCGGCCTATCTAATCCAAATTTGTTTATCTATTTGTTTGGAGATATTATCGTGTTCGTTAGGGGGATGTGTGGTTTCGACTGACATTCTACTTACGGGCTTTGGGCTTGTTTGTTGTGTGGCATCCAAATCCCGCATCAAGCAAGTCCAATATGTTTTCTTCATGGATAACGAACAATTGCATGGCAATCAATCTGAGAATACAGGCATTGATTTGTAGTGCCGGAATAACTTCTGCTTAAGATTTTCCACTAGATTTTCGACTTCGTAAGAATCGTTTAATTCATTTAATTGCAGGGTTTCTAAGCCAAGGGATTCCAATTCTGATATTGAACTACCAAGATCCGATTTACTTTCAATCAGATCAGTCATTGATATTTAACCTCGTTAATTTAGAACCGACCTTTCTAAACTTGAAGTAATCGTGTATTTTGTATTCTATTTGAGTATTCAACCGGGTACCGCACATAATGCAAATAGCAGATTCGCTATCTACTTCGTATGTTTGGTTTCACATATTCATCTAACGCAGGCATTTGTATTAAAGCCGCGTAAACTCAGAGTAGGAAAGAGTCTGACTATTTAAAGCCAGTCTGTTAAGATCGCACAACCAGCAGTACAACTCATTACTAAACTTATCAAGAACCTAGACAATGCTGTACCCATATGTCCAAGTCAGGTGGAGACGGGGAAGAAGTAAGAGATTCCCTGGTGAAAGACTATGGCACAGTATTAAGGGAGAGCGCTTTGCTGACTACTTTCAGTGGGTTATTGTTTGGATTTTTATTGAACATATCGATTTTGTCGGCCAAAGAATTCACTTTCTCATATAGAATAATAATTCTGATAGCATTATTTAACATCGTGGTAGCCATGTGTATGTTTGTTATACCGGTGATATATCACCATATAGAATTTCCTTATAGAGACGTAACCAAATTCATAAGAAGATCTCACAGATTTATACTATTTGGCTTTTTGCCTACAGGTATGTCATTGTACCTGGGAATGGTATTAGCATTTTCCCAAATAATTTATGATTATGCATTCTTTGTTGCAATATTACCCTTCGGACTGGTATTTGTGCTGTACCAGATGAGAAAATTGGGCTGACAGGGGCTGGATGCAGAACTACGGGCGAAATGCATTCTTTCTTCAGTATTTCAATACTGCGTAATTGACCAACAGTTAGTAAACATTTGGTTAAAAAATCCAATCGTCCCTTTTATATCGGTCACAAGTAGTTTATACCGTATGATCTATATTCAAATGTGGTAAAATACCCACGCTGCAGGTTATTTTGAATATGGTGCCACTTCTTTCTCGCACAGATAAAATGATACTTAAAGAAATTCTTTCCCCAAATGAAAATAAGGCATCAGTGTATATGTCCAGGAAATTAGAGATATCTATGACCACGCTTCAGAGACGACGTAAACGATTGGAAAAAGAATTCTTGGAGGAAGATTATACATTTCTTCTTAAAAAATTTGGTTGGCGGCGTGTTGATTTCTTTATTTCAACCAGTGGTGGAAAAACTGATGCGCTGGCAAATGATCTTCTTTCACTAAATCAAGCAACAGCAGTGGGAAAGAGCATAGGAGAACATACTATTGACTTGAGAGTAGAGACTATAGTTAAAGATAATCATGAAATCCTAGACCTATTGGAAACGTTACAGGCTATGGATGGGATTCGGGATGCGGTATGGAGTGAAATTGTAGAGACAGTGGGAAATAAGATGTCTGTTCCAAGTTACATTATAGACCGACTCTAATCTTCAGTCCTTCTAATTCACGATTAATTAGCTGCATTAACTTCATATGGAATCAACTCTCATAGTAGCGATGCTAAGTACTGTTCGGGATGTGGCCGCGTAAACCAAGGAAATGACGGTGACCGACAAAATAAAGCCCTTCTCAATATCTGTATGGAATTCATTACAGATCCACGAATCGAGAGTATTGGACTATTGCGAAGTTTTAACTCTCGCTTTTTGTTGATTCATTAATTTTGTAAGTTGCTTGTAGTGTTCGAAAATAATTGACATAAGGACTGCGTGTATTACGACAGGTCTACAAGCGTTGCTGCAGGAATTATTATGTAATTTAACACAATCATACATCTGATCAAAGGTCTTTCTGTCCTTCTTATCCAAATAGGATCTAAATTGTTTCCATTTTGTTCGCTCGATTTCCGCTGCGATTCTAAACGAAGGAACTGTTCTACCCACTTGGCTTTAGTGAGCCCTAGCCGATTTAAGAGATGTCATACGAAGAGGGGAGGGAGTCTTAGTTCCTTGTGATAGGTTATCCGAAGCCTCAAATAATCAGGACCGCATAGGATTGTGATGGTAAAAATCGTTGAAATGCATGAAAATGTCACGTTAAAAGCGCAACTGGAAGAAGATGTAGGTCCTGTTATCCTGTTAAACAAGTTTACTGTGAAACCAGAAGATACCGATGAGTTCCTGACTGGCATTTCACCGTAGTCTGTCATTCTTACATTTTTTACTCTCCCTA
>JBAWET010000292.1:0-5768 GCA_049591355.1 Nitrososphaeraceae archaeon | reverse complement strand
TTGGAATCACCCGTACATTATGACTAGCGTACAATTCACGCGGTTTGACGATGAGTAGTGTTGAGCGAGAAAAGACACTATTTTGATAGTGATACTACTGAGTGGGCATGATTTTGTAGATTGCTCCCGCGCCTACATCCAGAAAATTTCTTTTGATATCTTTTGTACGTTCATAATATGATACTCACACTGGGTGTTATACTTGGAATTTAGTTTGCGGTACAGATAAGAAAGGCCGAGATAACAACATTAGAAAATCAATGGAAAAACCCGAGTTAAAGGAATTTCTACGAGTAACGAGGTCAACGTATGCAATTTTAAGAATTCCAGGAAGCATGTCATTAAGGTACTGTTCAATCGGTATCATCTGTTCACATGATTTATGCATCGAAACTAACGGTAATATTTTTCTAATATTTCATGCCTTTACAGGTATTAGGCATATTTCGCTTAAGTGACGATGTAGCGGACTAGGCAAATGGGCTGGTAGGAGTGACACATTCGGCCATTATATTGAGCCTTACATAATCGAGGCTCCATGCCAGTTTCATTTCCTCGACACGGTCTAGAAATAACCTTAAGAATCTGTGCTTTAGTTGCTTTATTGGTAAATTCTCTAGATATGGCCTCATGATAACAGTGCTTACAAAATCAGAATAACTCTTGCGATCTGCGAAACTGGTAGTTCCATCAGAAAGAAATACACGGATGTTCTCAAACCCTATCTCTCTTAGTAACTTTTCAGTATCCTCGGGTTTCGCAAAATACCATGGCTCCGCCCAGTCGTGAAAATGAGATTCAAAATCATTTAGTTTTATCATTTGATTCAGGATGCTACGCACTTTGCTTAAATTGCCATGCCCTCCGCATTGAGCTAGCAGTAATCCATCGGAATTCTTTTTAGTGAGTAACGTATTTGTTAGCAATTCCCAAAAATGACTGAATAATCTTCTATGATCGAAGATCCAATGCAATACAGCGTTTGAAAAGACAACATTTACTTTCTCAGGCAAGAATACATTAGTGATATCCGATTGAATAACAAATACATTCTTGAAACTTGAAAGGTTCAGTTTTGCTTTATTGACCATATTTGGATCTACATCTACAGCATAAATTGTACCTTTGGTTCCTACCTTTTGAGCCAATATCTTCGTGACTCTTCCTGTTCCACACCCGGCATCCATGATAACCCGATAGGTTGGATCCCATTTTATTCCGTTAATCAGATCCTCCCCCCACTTCTCTTGTAAGCATGAGACTTCATCATATTTCTGTGCGTCCCATTGTCGAATATTCTTCAAGGCTTAATTTTTCGAGATAGTAATGAATAATAAATATGTCTATCACATAATTTAAAATTCTAATTCGACCGTTTGGAACAAATGCTGTAAAAATCATACTACCTATTCATTCCGTCCGTGTCTCACAGTTCGTGTGATAAAATCTCCAATTTGTCAAGGGATAGAAGGACTTTGAGATAAAACCTATGCATTATGATGCTAGCATATGATGTTTAAAAATTTATAGTAATAACTTTGCAACCCTATATTAGAACCTCAGGTTGGAGCTATTCTTCACGATAAGATGAATTCTACCAATAGAAACTAGGACGAAATCAAAAGCTGATTGATCCAATAGCAAGTTATTGCGGGTTAGTTAGCTCTTTGTTCAATATTTAATAATGAGTTCATCCTGTTGTGCAATTCTAAAAAGTGAAATCCCTTACCAGTAGTTTTAT
Organism: Nitrososphaeraceae archaeon; assembly: GCA_049591355.1. GTDB lineage: Archaea > Thermoproteota > Nitrososphaeria > Nitrososphaerales > Nitrososphaeraceae > TA-21. The sequence goes on along the minus strand of JBAWET010000292.1, from coordinate 4,027 downwards.
ACCTCTTGTTCAATTCATCATACTCTAACAATTTATTGTCAATCAGATACCTCAAGTAGTAAATTACTTGGGCATAGGATAGAAATGAAGCGTACATTACCTTTGTCATCCTTACCCCTTCCTCTTCTTTTGTAGTAGAGTCCAGTATACTTGCAATTATTTCATCCCTGTATCGATATCCCATAATGTCATAACCAAATCAGTCATTAATAAGTAGGTGAGATAGTGAATACTAGATCTTAATTCTGAATTTCCTGCTACGAAACAGCCAAACTGCTACAGGAGATCTATACCATATGGCCACTTGCAAACTGTACTTTTGCACAATTAATAGTTTGAATTGGCTCTTATGTATGATTAATGAAGAAGTGATTAGAGAAAGGAAGTCGTTGAATTCATGAAAACTTTAAAGATCAGATATTACAAAGACATCTTCATGAAAAATACATCAATAGATGTAAGAGATTCCAAGTGTTTTCAAGAATTGAATAAGTCTTATAGATTTGCAAAGAACGAGGCTCGGAATTACAAACGTCCATGATGACAGTGAGTCGATTAACTTTTAATGTATGCATGAATATGAGTAAACCTCGAATAGACATGCCTATTTCAAATCTTATGTTTATTATCTTCCAAAGAAAACTGAGATCACGGGATATCATCTCGTAGTTTTGGCAGGGAAACCATAAATTGAGTAAAGTGGAAAATGAGCGTCGTGCAACGTGGCTTGAGCTTTTCTACGACTTAGTCTTTGCAGCTGCCGTAGCTGAACTTGGCATTAGTCTTTACACTAACTATACAACTCTTGCATCGTTCCTAGGCACAGTACTATTATTTTTTCCTGTTTGTTGGACATGGATAGGTGTTACATTTTATGCCGCTCGATTTGAAACTGATGATGTGATCCATAGGGTTCTGGTATTGTTACAGATGGGTGGAGCGGCGGCTCTTGCGCTTAACATACATGGAGCATTAGGTGAGACTTCCTTTAATTTTGCGATATCGTATGCTGTCATTAGAGCTCTTCTTGTGATCGAGTACATTCGTGCAGCTTATAAAATTCCTGCTGCTCGCCCATTTGCAATGAGATATGCGCAAGGATTTTTTATTTCTACAACATTATGGCTAATTTCAGCTATGATCCCAATGCCGGAACGTTTTGTACTTTGGATATTAGCACTTGCGATAGATCTAATAACCACAATTTTAATTGGCAGAAAGCATGTACAATTGGCACCAAATATTTTTTACTTACCCGAGCGAATGGGAATTTTTACCCTAATTGTACTTGGAGAAACAATATTTGGTCTTATTAGTAGTCTATCCGGCCATAAGTGGGATTTCGAATCCATGACATGTATGGGAGCTGGATTAAGCATTGCTTTTAGTCTTTGGTGGATATATTTTGACAAAATAGATGGGTCTGTGATTCGTGTGTTTCGTGACCACGGCAAAATGGGCCTCTATATGACATGGTTATACGCTCACTTTCCTTTGGTGATAGGTTTGTGCGCTACTGCAGCTGGTATAAGACATTTGATCTCAGCAAATCAAAGTACGAACTTACCTTATTTGGATCAATGGTTAATCTGTGGTTCTGTGGCCTTATGTTTATTCTCAATTGGAGTCATCCATCTTTCCATGTCCAATCCAAGTGGCGAAAAGAAACTATTAATGCGACTATCATTTTACAGATTTATAGCTGGATTTGCAATAATTCTTATTCCGATACTGGGATTTGTAATGTTACCAATACTACTCATCTTAATAATAAGTATGATTTGTATCATACAAATATTACTTGATTTGAAACACCACCCCCATCATCGCGTATTTTAACACATTCATTCCTATTTTTATAATTACTGTAACTCATGATAATAAACATAGTAACAGTTAGTACGTTGATGATTGCAGCGAAAATTCCCAGAGCTTGGCTCATACTGAATAAAACTGCCGATTAAAAATTTTTAGCGCATTATGCAGGTATAATCTACAGGATATCACAAACATTTTTTCGACGATAACCTAACATAACCAATGTAAATTAATATGTTGGAACGAGGAATAGGTTTCAGCTTTTATTGTACAATCTTTAAATCAAGTTTATTTATGATGATAACTATCTGACTTACCACATGACAGATTTAGTCTTCAAAGCGCAGAGCTACATTTTCTTTCCTTTCATTATTCTGGCATCTCAGATAAATCTGGGTAATCCAAAATATTCGATTTTATATCTTCAAACATATTACATGAATCACATTCAAACAACTACGAATAATCCGATATCAATCTCGGATATAATTCCGCCCACTGTTAGGAGTATAAATGATTCTATATCACTTGCAAATTTTCTAATTTCATTTGAAGGAAACAACATAATTAGTCAGGTAGGATTGAATACAGTCAAGACAATTATGCAATTAGATCTCAACTCTTTACATCCTGCAATAAGAGCCGAGCTACGACAATGATATTAATATTAATGATACCTAATCAAAGTCACACCAGGTAAATTGTACCTACAAAGATCACATTTTTCAGGATTTAACCTTACAATATCCATACTGGTGGGATTTCTGATTCTGTACATTTCCTATCCATTATTAGGCTTGGCTTACATTGGTAGATCTATTAATTGGGTCGAATCGTTAACGAGACCTGAAACCATTCATGCCTTTTTATTAAGCCTCGGAACAGCAACCGTTTCAACTCTGATCTTGTCCATTTTTGGAATTCCGCTCGCTTACGCATTGGCCAGATTTCATTTTAGATTCAAATTCCTACTAAGGCTAGTAGTGATACTTCCTTTGGTTCTTCCGCCTTTGGCGAGCGGAACCATGTTATTGGGAGTTTTTGGACCATATTCATTTCTTGGACGTACAATGCCATTGGATTACACCCAGTCGGTTCTGGGAATTATAATAGCACAAACCTACGTTGCCTCGCCTTTCATAATTCTTCCAAGCCAGGCCGCATTTGAAGCAATTCCAGAGAGATTTGAAACGATGGCAAGAGTTCTAGGTAAAAGGAAATCTGAAGTATTCATTAGAGTATCTTTACCTTTAGCCAAGACTGGAATACTAGTTGGACTGCTGATGGCGTGGATCAGATCTATAGGTGAACTAGGTGCTACCCTCATGATGGCATATAATCCCCATACAATATCCATTCAAATCTTCGAGGATAATGCAATAGGCGGGATTAGAAATTCTGTGGCCGGAATTGTGTGGGTTGTTATACTTTCCATTATTGCATTGGGTGTTTTTCTATACTTGAAACGTAGCCGTACCATTGGACTTGGTTGGTAAGAGTGGAGAGGAGATGGAGATGATAGTGTGATTATGACTTTGGAGATTATCGACTTAACCATTATTTTTCATTCCTTTACACTTGGACCACTGAGCCTTAGCATAGACGAAGGAATTATGGTTGTATTGGGCCCTACTGGTAGCGGTAAGACCACATTAATTAATTCAATTGCAGGACTTCTTAGTCCAGATAAGGGTAAAATCATATTAAATGGACTCGACATAACAAAGGTACCAATCGAATCAAGAAAAATAGGATATGTATTTCAGGATTCAGCATTGTTTCCTCATCTTAACGTCAATCAAAATATTCTATTTGGCCTCACAAGTAGGGAAATACAAAATGAAGAAAGAATAACAATGGTTAGAAAAATAATTGGAGATCTTGGAATAGATAATTTGCTCCACAGAAGGATTGATAGCTTGAGTGGAGGGGAATTGCAAAAAGTTTCGTTAGCACAAATGCTCGTTAGGAAACCAAAGATAATTCTCCTAGACGAACCACTCTCACATCTTGATCCACCAACAAGAGACAAGTTGAGAATAGAATTAAGGACTATATTAAAAAAACAACGTATCCCTGCTATTTATGTTACTCATTTTGAAGATGATGTTCTCGCACTAGCCGATTCGGTATCAATATTGAATAACGGAAGATTGGAAGGAACTGGCGACCTTGAACAAATACTAAATTCTTCTCAACCAGCATCATC
>JBAWET010000291.1:0-12116 GCA_049591355.1 Nitrososphaeraceae archaeon | reverse complement strand
AGTAGAACAACGACGATCATGTCTTGATGAATGTGGCCCAATATAGCCTTCAACATGAATAAACTGTTCATTTTTTTTAATAATTCGAACAAATCTTATGTTCCATGAAAGCCATTACAGTCCAGCAAATAAAAAATTGGCTTATCAACTCGTTTTAGGAAATAGAACTATTATAACTTGTCATGAAGTGTTATCATATGAGGAAACGAAAGTCACCCCCCAATAGATAATAACCCAGTCAGACATACTTCTGACCACCAAACTTCACTTCTTAATCAAGAAGATAATCAAAGGAAATTACTATGAATGTTTGAGTTTGAGAATTCATTTTTCAGATGAAAGCCCACTGTAATTGAGCACATTAGCTTATATATGGCCTAAGCATATTAAATCCTGTTTTTCTTGATACAAAATAGTTTTCCTATGAGAGAATGGCATGTTAAACACATGGAAAAAACTCTTGTTAAATTTGTGACGGGCCTGTCTGAAAACGCGACGAGGTGGGAAAAAAGAGTAGACAAGAAATACGGAAGAATAGGGAGAGTATGCCGTAGGATTGAATATGATATAAAACATGGCGTCACCAATAAAGAAGTTTGCTTGTTTCTACAATCAATAAGAGTAGACTCCTCATACTCCGATATCAGGAGCGGTGAAGGCGCTATGGAAAGGTTAGATGAGATAGAAGGATATTTTGGTAAACCTGAATTATTACCAAATTCTTATCCAAGCTACAAGTTTTGACGTAGATTCGTAAATATCATTTACATTTCTCCAATCTCTACCGTTTGGGTTCTTTCGTGATGCAAGCATGCCAGTAATTAACTAAATTGTGATTAATCTGGAGTGACGATTTTGAGATATTTCAGTATCATTAATAAAGTAACAGTATGATCTAGAATACCATACACAGAACCCAAACAGCAAATAACTTATCGCTATAGCATGTTGGTGCACCCATTCTCATACCATGTAATGGATTCTCTGGTGAACGCTCAATTGAATCTCGTTCTCAAATTCCATTCCACAATGAGGGCAATGATGTAGACCCAAGGCTTTGGCGTGTTCTTTTTTTAGAATTATAATCTTGTTTTGGTCCTCAAGATCGACCATGACAACATAGTCTCTGATTTTATTTTTAATAAGACTGTCCTTCAACCTTTGCTTTATCATACTGATATTATTATCGTCAGTCAAAGTAATAACATTCAAGTCATTCTTAACTTCTCGCGCGGTGATGTTATTGGACGTGGTCGTGAGGTCTCGCGTTTGTTCAGTCTCTGTAATATCTTCCCCTATTTTGATTTCTTTTAGGATCATGGATCTTAAATCCGTGGGCAGTCTGGACAAATCAATTGTAATCACCACATGTATCGATGAATCGCATTCTTTTTAACCATATTGCCATTTTTTGAACAAGATGCGATGTCTCTAGTAACAATAATCGAGACACTAAGAAATACTATTTAGTTTCTCCACCTTTCCTACCCATCTATTATTTTACAAACAATTTTAATCTACCACATCTTCCAAATACCAGTCTCATTTGAAACAGCAATCTAAAGTATGGATAACTCTTGTCGCCCTCTGGATGATTAATGGTTCTAGTTTTCTTGCGATTAAAATTTCTATTGACACTATTCCTCCGTTACTGAGCGCTGGGATTAGATTCTTTATTGCAGGTTCGATTCTCTTCGCCGCATACTTTTTTCTTCAAAAATATGAGCATAAACACGAACAAATAGGTAGACGGCAATGGAAGGATGCCGCAATACTTGCATTCACGTTATTTCTAGGCGGTCAAGGTCTACTAACTTGGGGTGCACAATATCTTTCTTCTGGTATCACGGGACTGCTCAACTCTACAATCCCACTCTGGGTAGCAGTCATTGCGTTCTTGATATTTAGAAAGCATATGACCAAATTAATCATCATGGGGTTAGCAGCTGGATTTGGCGGTTTGATGCTGCTAGTTGCTCCTTCTATTGGAGATGGCACGCTTAGTCCCATAGGAATATCGGCTCTGATAATTAGCTCTATATCGTGGGCTATTGGTTCGCTTTACTCATCCAAAGCCAAACTCCCGATAAGCGTTCTTGCGTCTTCAGGTATGTTAATGATCACCGGTGGCTTAATGCTTACTTCCGTCAGCTTTCTGCTAGGAGAATACCAAGGTCTAGACCTATCCCAGATTTCTGGACAATCCCTGGCTGCACTAATTTATTTGATAATAATTATTACTGTAGTTGGATTCACAGACTTTTACTGGCTCCTAAGAGTTACAACACCTTCTCTAGCCAATACATTTGCATATGTAAGTCCCGTAATAGCGGTTCTCCTGGGATGGGCAATCCTCAAGGAGTCTATTACGACGATAACCATAGTTGCAATGGTTGTGATTCTATTAGGAGTTGCACTCATGGTTACGACTCCCAAAAAATCTAAAATAGTCAAATCAGACAAGAAGTTATAATGTAGGCAAATAGCAATCATTTGCCAATCCCTAAAACAAGGTATTCAGAACTATTTCTGCTATCGGCCTACAGTTATTCTAGTAGAAGTGAAAGAATAGTGTAAAAAAGATTTCACTACAGTATCTTTAGTGCTGGTGAGTAATCAAACCATCGGTGTGCGCGACCTACCAAAGTATGATTTTACATTAGGACGATACAAACCATTTATGATTATGTTGATACCAACATTTAGGCGAAAGATGCCAATACCCTGATAAAAATAACCTAATTCGACCACATCTACTCTAGGTTTGAGCCAATTATGGACTTTATCTTGTAATATTGTTATTTCTTTGTCAAATAGAGTTCTTGACCGTGTCCGAACGAGATACAATTGGAGGACATGAATTCATGACCCTTTAAAGATCTCGAATATTTGAGAACGATTGGATCTCCTGAAATGATACTAGAACGAACTTTAGTTCCAGTAAAGCGATTAATACTACCTTGACGTATCAGGTACTATATGGTATCAGCAGTCATTTTGATTAATTGTCATTTTCCATTTGACAAACAAATTACCGAAAAACTGAAAAGACTATCTGCGATTTCAGATGTTTACAGAACACAAGGAGTCTATGATTTAATTACAAAAATTGTTTATTCTTCCGAGAAAGAATTTAAAGAAACCATGACAGGGATTACTAGAATAGATGGAGTAAATTCTACATTGACTTTGTTAATAGCTGACAAGAGCAAACCGATAGCAGAAATGGCACCGATCGCCTTAAATTCATAGTTTAAATCGTATCTTCATAATCATTTAGAGGAAGATTCGTCTCCCTGCTGTGATTATGTTTTCTTTCTTTTGCTAATATGGAATTATTGCGTCAGTGAAACTTCAATGTAGACGTCATCAGGGATCTTTAGTCGCATTAGCTGACGAATGGATCTATCATCTGCTCCCAAATCTATTACTCTCCTATGGATTCTCATTTCATACTTATCCCACGTATTGGTCCCCTGACCACATGGAGATTTCCTTGTAACAACTTTCATTTTCTTTGTCGGAAGTGGATGAGGTCCTCTCAACTTGATACCATTTTTTTCGCCAATTCCTTTTATTTCTGAGCAAACGCTCTCTAACATAGGTAAATTAGTGCTGGTGAGTTTTATTCGTGCTTGTTGTGCCATAGGATAGAATCACATGTTTTAATTCAAGTTTACTTCTTTGCGCTAGGATCGTACTTTTCGATTATGGCTTTGACAACACCTGCTGCTATGGTCGTTCCCATATCTCGCAAGGCAAATCTTCCGATCTCTGGAAATTCTTTAAAAGTCTCTATTGCAAGTGGCCTTACAGGTCTAATTCTCACTATCGCAGCATCACCTGTCTTCAGAAACTTTGGCTTGTCCTCAGTTGCTCCCCCTGTCTTTGGGTCTATTTTTGCTATGAATTCTGAAAGTGTTGCGGCTACTTGAGCTGTGTGAGCATGTAGCACTGGAGTATATCCTGGAGCCATAGCAGTTGGATGATGTATCACGATTATCTGTGCTTCAAATTCTTTTGCCACTGCAGGAGGATTATTCACTGGACCGATAACATCTCCACGGTGTATCGATTTCTTGTCCACGCCTCTAAGGTTAAAACCAATGTTATCTCCAGCTTCTGCTGATTCCATTTGCGTGTGATGAGTTTCAATAGACTTTACTTCTCCCGTTACACCAGAAGGCATCACTATCACTTTTTCATTTGCCCTTAACACACCCGTTTCAACTCTCCCCACCGGAACCGTACCAACACCCGTGATGGTATAAACATCTTGAATCGGAATTCTTAGAGGCTTGCCAGTTGGTTTTTCTGGTGGATCAAACATGTCCAATGCTTCAGAAAGCGTTGGCCCTTTGTACCATGGCATGTTTTCCGATTTCTTGACAAGGTTATCGCCCTTCCAACCCGATACTGGTATAAAGTTGATCTTTGTGGTGTTATACCCCACGAGTCTGAGCATTTTTTCCACGGTTTCTTTAACTTCCTTGTACCGTGCTTCCGAGTAATTGGAATCATCCATTTTATTTAATGCAACAGTCATCTGTCCTACACCCAGAGTTCTTGATAGGAAGGCATGTTCTCGTGCTTGCCCTCCGGGATCTGTAGCAGCTTCAGTTTCGCCAGACTTTGTGGATACGACCAAAATAGCTACATCAGCTTCTGATGCGCCAGTGATCATGTTCTTAATGAAATCCCGGTGACCTGGTGCGTCTATTAAAGTGTAAAAATATTTGGAGGTTTCAAATTTCTGGAAAGCAAGATCGATGGTAATACCTCTTTCTCTCTCGTCCTTAATGCTATCAAGCACCCAAGCATACTTGAAGGTATCCCCCTTTCCAGTAGCTTCAGATTCTTTTGCAAACGCATCTATAGTTCTCTGGTCGATCACACCCATATCGACCAACAAATGACCAACAATAGTGGATTTACCATTATCCACGTGACCAACAACCACTAGGTTCATGTGTGGCTTTTTACTTGCGCTCATTATGGGTAGAGCAATGCATGGGCTTTATTTGTATTTCGTTAGCAAGAGAAGAAGAATAAGTATTATTTAGTTTTGTACTACACCCTGATTCTAATTGTAGATATCAGATCGCAAATGATATTATCTTGTTATCTTTCGCTAAACGCAAAATAGAAACCTTGCCCTACTTTTCAAATCCTCTTATAATCATCTTCAATTCGGACTATGTCATTTTCATCGAATTCACCGAACGACAATTCCAGAATAACGCAATCGGAGTTTGGTGCTGTTATTCGGTGTTTTGCTCCCTTGGGTATTGCTATGTTTTCACCTTCAGTCAAATGCACTTTTTTGTCCTGAACTTGTACAAGTGCCTGACCTTTGATAATTCTCCAAAATTCATTTCTTTTGGTATGATATTGAAGACTTAAGCGAGAACCATGATTGATGTAGAGAAGTTTAACGGTACAAGGTGTATTTTCATTAAATTTTTCGAACCTTCCCCAAGGTCTCTCCTCACAATATACGTCCATCCTGAAACGATTTGTATATATCAAATTTAATGATTACCTTGCGCGTATTGTAGAAATTGATGCGAGATTCTTTGTTATCTTTTACACATTACAAATGTCTCCCAAATGTGAGATCAATCGTCAGAATGCCTCCTGCGACGGAAGCACGAAATTAAGGGATAAATTTCTACATATGCCCCTTTCACGATAACTTATTTATTCGAATTAGGTTACACTAGTAACTAGTTCGGATCGAGGTAACATTTTTTCGTAGTTAGTTGACACTTTGGACTTGAAGGACTGATCAATAACTAGGGCAGCCTATTCTGGGGTATAAATACTACTTAGAAAACCACCTAGATATCGTAATTGCCTGTTTAATTCTTAAGAACTTCAACACATTTACAGTTTAGTAGGTTTTCCACACATTCAGAAAATAGATCCTTGCTCCTCAAGTAAATCCACTGTGAAAATTCATCCAAAGTAAAAAGACATTGTATCTGGATTATTGGTGGAATAAACCCACCGTGATTTATAACTTGGATTACAACATGCTCCCCGATAGCTGTAGCTATTTCTTCTTCTAGACTTGCTTCAGTAACCTCCAGAGAATTCCGATACAATTCAAATGATTTGCCCGTTTTAACGGTATTAGCAGATACGTCAGATAATATTTTCTTGAAGAAGCTAAGCTGGCAATAGTCCAATGTCGTCTGATTACTATCGAATACCAAGGGCTTACCTCTCAATAAATGATCTTTGATGATTTTACAATTTATACTTAGATGACAACAAACATTGACATTAAGTTATGAGATAATAAAGTAACACCGTCTGTAAAAATTTATTCTCTATAGCTTATTATCACTATTCTATCGACACCAACACTTTTCTTCCATCAATTTCTACCTCCTTATATTTCTCATCATCATTTGCTCGCAAACTCAATTTCACTGATTTTACTCTTACTAAATAAGCTAGATTCTCCTTGAATTCTAGAAGAGAAGTCAACTCGTTTTCATTCAAGTTCGACACATAGGCGCATGATAATACATCAGTCGGCAAATAACCCTTCTCTTTTCTTAGTTGCTGTATATTTCTAGCTAGATCTTTGACCAAGCCTTTAGTAAGTAGATCATTGTTTCGTATAGTTTCTATCAAGACTATGATGTCTCCAGTATCCGACTCTGCCATAGAATATCCTGGAGATGGAGAATAAGATAACTCTACATCTTCTTTCAATATCTCGAAATCATTACCTTCATATTCTATCAAACATTTTCCTTCGGATATCAAAGTCTTAATGATTTTACTTTGGTCCGCGTTCTCAAAAGATCTTAATATCGTGGGGAGTTCGTTCTTTAAAAGTGGAGCAATTCGCTTTGTCTTTAGTTTGGCTGATATTTCCACTACATTGTAATTCAATAGACCTGCCAATCTACCATAAACATCCTTGATTTTTGGTATTGCCAATATCTCCAGAGAATCTGTGTTCATTTGCGTTTTCATAATCTCCGTAAGATCGTTCACCTTTGATAAGTCATCATCTTTCATAAAGACTATAATTCTACTTATCGGCCATCTTCTCTTTATTTTTGCTTTCGTTCTTGCAGAATTTGCAAGGGAGACGATTTCCTTCGCTATATTGACATTTGTTTCCACTTCAGGATTTATTAATGAAACCTTTGTTTTTGGCCAAGACTCTATCAAGATAGATTGTTGGGTCGTGAAGAACATCAAGTGTAGATAATTACTGATAAATGGGCATAGAGGATGAATCAATATATCGACCTGGCTTAGGGCATGACCCAAAATTGAGTATATTACTGATCTTCGTTCCAAGGTATTGGGACTATCATCCCACAGATCGTCTCTTGTAAAAGGAACATATACCTGGCTTAGATCGTTTATTATAAAATACTCTATTGCCTTTGCACCTTCATTAAATCTGCATCTTTCAAAGGACAGCGTAACTACAGTTATGAGTGATTGCAATTTTGAAATAAGCCACTCTTCAATTATTCCAAATAATTTACTTTTAGCCACATTTTCTATGTCCATATTCTTTGTGTCAAAATTATCATACTGACTATTTTGATGTAAATATACATGCAGGTTGAACAGCGTATTCAATACTTGATAGGGTCGTGCGACCAGTTCACTAAGACTGAAATTAAGGGAGTCGATAGGAGAAGCCTTCCACAAAAGATAGAAGCGCACTAAATCCACAGAGTTTTTAGACAATAGATCTTTAGCATCTATAACATTTCCCAGGCTCTTGCTCATTTTGTTACCTTTTTCATCCAGCATATGGCCTTGAAAGAGGAAAGCATGGAATGGTGCCTGATTCGTATTCCGCATAATAACATTTTCCATTAATAGAGTATAAGCCCACCCTCTCGTTTGATCTATTCCTTCCGTTAAAAATGCAGCCGGAATCAACTGTGAATATTCACTGTCACTAAGGGATGCATATGGAGAAGCGCCACTGTTATGCCAGGTATCAAGCACAAAGGGTTCTCGAGACATAATATCCTTACAATGAGAACACTTAAGCTGTATTCGATCTATCCATGGTCGGTGTAGTTCGAAATCGGTACCATCTGGGAGCTCACTGGCTCTGCCAATTATTTCAGTCCTCGAGAACAAAGCCTCTTTTGTTCCGCAGGAGTTACACTTCCATATCGGCAGAGGAGTTCCCCAAATACGTTCCCTAGAAATGCACCAAGGAACTTTCTCTTTGATAATTTCCAAAAATCTGTTTCTGGGCGAATCGAAGAAGTACTCAACTTTGGATGCAGCGGACAATGGATTTTGGCCAAGCTTATCTATCATGTAAAAATATTCTCGACGTGCCAACCAAACGATTTTGTGGCCAGATCTCCAGCATGTCGGATACTGGTGTACTATCTTTCCTACTTTGACATATGCAGAAGCTTCCCTCATGGCATTAATGACCATTTCATCGGCATCTCTTACATACATACCTCGAAACTGACCTGCCTCTTCAGTAAAAACTACTTTATCGTCTATAGGAACGAAAATTGGAATACAGCGCTTGGTAGCTATTTCAAAATCCTCTTCCCCATTTGCTGGGGCCAAATGCACTAATCCGCTTCCAGTGCTTACATCTACAAATTGTTCTGCGACAACAAAATGGATGCTCTTTTCATCGGATAGCCTCTTTAATCCAGGGATAATTTCTAAAAGCGGATGGATGTACCTTCTTCCTTCGAGATTCTTGCCCAAGACAGTACGTATCGATTCATAATTTATTATTCCAAGTTCATTCATGAGTGATTGCAAACGATCCTGTCCTACGACCCAAACTTGGTCTTTAACATTCACGTAGACGTACGTGGCATCAGGATTTACACCAATTAATTCATCAGTTATTAAGGTGAATGGCATCGTTGTCCAGACAATCAAAAACACCTCTTCTTCTGACATTTTTACCTTATAATAAAACGACGGATCCTCCACATTCTTGTAACCTTGATTGACTTCGGCATTGCTAAGAGAAGTCTGACAAGATGGACAATACGCTACCACCCTGAACCACTCCTTCAGAATGCCAATTTCCCATGCCTTCTTCAGGTACTTCCACTCTCTTTCTATATACTCATCTTTATACGTCCAGTATGCTCTCTCATAATCAAAAGACATCCCGAGGAGATGATCTACTTCGATCCATTTAGTTGCGTTAGTCCGTATCAATTGCTTACAGGCATTTACTATACTCTCAACACCAACTCTCTTGATGTTTTCTGATTTGCTGCCTGTGAGGCCTAGAAGTTTTTCTGCCTGCAACTCAATCGGGAGACCTTGGGTATCCCAACCTGCTCGGAAAATCACTCTATACTTTTGTAAAGTTTTAAACCTATACCACATATCTTTGATAATTCTACCTCTCAGGTGCCCTACGTGTGGTTCCCCGTTTAGAGTCGGAGGACCTTCTATGTAACCCAGAACAGAATTTACATTCGACATTTCTTTATCAAGTAGAGAGGCTTGATCGACATCACCCAGATACGACCTAATATCACATTCTATCTTTTTTGGATCAAACTTAGTATAGACTTCCATCTAGTGCGCTAGTGCCATAAACGGATCCACAATTTTTATTTGTACCGATTGTCTGGACAGTCTGAAAGAAGAGCAATCGAAGAGGCATACCAATTCAAGTCTGATAAAAGGCATTTTCGGCTCTAAAATGTAAAGCGCAGGCTAATTCAAAGTTTGTTGATATCAATGCGAACCAACCCCTTCAAATATAAATGCCGATTAATATGGTTTTTACGTGACTGAAGCATCGGCTTTAGATAAACCTAATTCGCCGAACACTATACCTAATAATATTCACGTAGTAGTAGAGATTCCAAAGGGGAGTAATATCAAGTACGAATTTGATCCCACAACCGGATTTCTTTCCGTCGACAGAAAACTGTATACTGCCATGCATTATCCATGCAATTATGGTTTTATTCCAAACACATTAGAGGACGACGGAGATCCGGTCGATGTCCTGGTGTTAGGTGATTGGCCTGTGGTACCTATGTCTATGATAAAAGCAGTGCCCGTTGGTCTCCTATTTACGAAAGACGAAGAAGGCAATGACTCTAAGATCATATCTGTACCTAACTCAAAAATAGATCCAAGATTTGCCAATATTAGAAATATTGATGACATTCCATCTTATCTACTTGACGAAATCAAACATTTTTTTGAACATTATAAAGAACTGGAACCTGGGAAATATGTGAAGGTAACAGGATGGGGAGATAGAGAATCCGCTTCGGAAAAAATTTCAGAGGCTATTGAAAGATTCAATAATGGAAATTCATCTAAAGGGCCTTGAACTGTTCACTCCATCGGCTATAAGCACGCATCATATCTATACTAACACTCGGTTTTCTCATCTTTAGTATCTCTTTGAAATCCGATGGGGCTATTGACCTAGTGTTTGCTTCCTCCTCTAGTGCCTTTCCACTTTGAAAAAGTTCATCGACTACTCGAAGTTGTGCAGACTGACAAATATCCTTAACGTCACTAGCACTATATCCTTCGGTCAACTTGGCAAGATCTTCAGATTTCAGTGATTTTTCCATCTTTAGCCTTTCTGTGTATTGGCGAAATAGATGTATCCTGGATGCCTGGTCTGGCAGAGAGACGTATATCCTTTTTTGGAAGCGTCGTAAGAATCCTGCTTCTAAACTCCAAGGTTTATTGGTTGCGCCAATTACATATAATTTCGAAGCCTTGGATTTATCATTTATTCCATCCATTTCTGTAAGAAATTGATTCTTTACCCGAACCTCTCCTCCTATTTCGCCATTCCTTGAACCAAGCAGCGAGTCTATTTCGTCTACGAAAAGAAGGACTGGTACACCTTCAGTATCGTGGAGTCTTCGAGCCAAATTGAAAAGTTTTGAAACATTCTTTTCTGCTTCCCCTAGCCATTTGCTCATCATAGAAGCTGCATCAACATTGATGAAATAACCCTCTATCTCAGCAGCAGCGGCTGCTGCTAGTAAAGTTTTGCCACATCCGGGTGGGCCGTACAACAAAATGCCACGCGGCCAGCCCAATGGAAATAGATCCATTCGCTTTGTAGGGTATACTATGGATTCTCTGATCGCACGTTTTGCATCATCTAATCCTATGACCTCTTCCCAAGTAACGTGTGGTTTGTCTTTCATCACCAGATCATCGAATTCAGCACCAAGACTTTCCGTTCCTGCATCTCTTTTACGATTAGTGCTGTTGGCCGGTGTATTTGAGGAATAAGTTGTTGTTTTACGAAACATTTGATCTGTTTTTTCAGGTCGAACTTCAGCAATGCCATTAGTCATTTGCAGTGCTTTTACTCTATTTTGGTAGGCGCTTGCTCTCTCCATGTAAATCTTGTTCAATTTGTATTCTGGATATATTTGGATGAGTTTTACCAACGCCTCAATTGCTCTTTGATATGCTTGAATTGCCATCCCTCTAGAACCTTCTGAATCTAATCTTATGGCCTCAGCGGCATACTTACTGGCACTATTTTCCAATTCTTGTGGAGCAAGACTCATGATAATAATACAAACCTCATTGAAAATTGGTGCTGATACTTTGAATTACTATGTTGTGAATCTATATTGTGTAAGCAACAAAATAAATTGAACCAATTCAGTTGATTCTAGATGAGAGGAGATTCACTACAGTAGATCTTAGCGGGATCCATTGTATGAGATTTCCCATGACACACAGCGCGTATCCAATCTAGCAAGCCATCTTGATAAATACTACTACCCTCGTATCACCAATGCCAGGACCCCTCAAATTTGCAATTGCTTTTACTGCTTACCGAAATGGATTACTTTGAGGGTAAGATTGGACTCTCTCAAGAAGATCAATACCAAAGCTCGTTGGTCCTTGATTCGTTTTGCAGGTTGCCTAGAATTAAAATTATTATTTATTATTATTCTTTGCAAGATCCTTAGACATTTTTTAGTGTAGCAACAGCTGTTGGAATCACCACCAATCCGTACGCATTCTTATGTTCCTCATTATAGGATAATATAGAATTTGGCTGGGTCTCATAAATTAACCCCTCATGATTCAGCGTACTTCGAAAAGTTTCGTCTTCTAAC
>JBAWET010000290.1:0-21724 GCA_049591355.1 Nitrososphaeraceae archaeon | reverse complement strand
GGGTTTAGCCTTTTGGGAGTGGAGTTTTATGCCTAACGACACGCCTAACTTCAATTTGGTAAATGTTACTTATAATAATGCAACTGGTGAAGGTAATATTCAACCAACAAAATATTATGAAATCGTGAAGAACGCTTATGAACAACTTTACGGTCAGCCGTCAGAACGTGTCTTTCCAACTGCTTCAAACAAACTGGTCACAAACTCAGACACTGCGAGTATAAACGCACTTTGAGCGATGTATCCGCCAAGTGAATGTCCCACCAGAATAATCTCGCCGTATTCTATCAATTCCTTTCGAATAAATTCTCGAAGGAATTCGACGAATTCGAGTATATTGTAACTTAGCGATGTAGGTTTGTCACTTTTTCCAAAGCCAATGAGATCTAACGCATAGGCACCAAAGTAAAGTGAAATAGCTTCGGGTAGATCCATCCACCGGTCTGCAGCAGAACCTAGACCGTGAATAAAGAGAACGGCAATTGGATTTCCCCCATCCTTTGACTTGATATATCTTATTCTATGTCCCCAGATCTCTGTAAAGAATTCATTCAATCATTTTTAATATGAAATGTCTGACATTAATAATTAACCCGACAGTTATGCCAACGATACTCTCTAATATTCGCTACCTATGCGGTTTTGATACAACTTCTAGTAATATATCGGTAATATGAATTATTAGACCATTAGAATGAAAGTCCATAATGAAGCAATTTTAGAATCTTTCTGGGCACGAAAAATTATCGTACTTTCTTACTCAATGATTCAGTCAGTCTCTTTAATGCTGCCGAAGCATCGAATCTGTCAAGGTGAACGTTAATTAGAACAAACTCTCGGCCATTTTCTTTTGCCTTTTCCAGTGCTGACTCGAATTCTCTGTTACTATGGACATCAAAGCTGACACCTACTTTTAGAAGTTCGATTATTTTGGAATAATCCCAAGAGTACAAATCATTAAATGGGCCATCAAGAATAGTTCTCTCCGTTCTGTAGCCATCATTATTTAACAATATAATAATGGGATTCAGTTTTTCACGCGCGATGGTGCTTAACTCTGTTCCTGTCATCTGAAATGCGCCATCCCCGACAAGAACAATAGGTCTTATGGTTGGATTGGCAAGTTGGGCTCCAATTGAAGCAGGGATGGCGAAACCCATCGATAGATAATACGCAGGGGACAAGAATTCCGTTCCCTTATGAATAACGAGATCAAGACCCCCAAACAGTGCATCACCAACATCCGCTATAACCATATAGTCGGGAGTCAAGAAATCATTAAGCTTGCCAAAAAGCCCGTCGACAGTTATTTTGTCCCTGTTGGAAGGACGTTGTTGCAATGCCAATATTCCTTCGCGCTTCAAACTAGTGTCTATATTTCGTTTTCTCAAGTCGGCATTGTTTAGTTTTTCAAGAAAATCCCGCATTTCGACATTTTCATAGTTGTGATGTTTGATAGATAATTTTGAACTCGTGATGTTTATTGTCTTACCCTGCTCCACAGGTGTGGGAGAGTTTCCAAAATCAATGTCGGTCATAAAGGTACCTATTAGGAGAACACAGTCACTTGATTCAACATAATTCCTTACGTGTGGATAGCCCATAGCCCCTTCATAAACACCCAAGTATGAAGGATGGAGTTCATTTATAACTGACTTGCTCAGTGGAGTCGATACTACAGGTATGTTCGTTTTCTGGAGGAACTTTAAAAGTAATTCTTGCAATCCAAATCTTTGTACTTCAACTCCCGCAACAACGACGGGCATTTGTGCAGAATTTATCATTGAAACGGCCTCCTGTAGTGCTTCCATAATTACAGCAGCGTCTGAATTGAACTCTGGTACTGAGCATATTCTAGGATTTGAAATTGTCTTATATACATTATCTCGTGGTAACTCGATATAAACTGGCATTTTATGTCTTATCGCTGCCGAGAGAACTCGTTCTATTTCTGCAGGCGCGTCTTCAGGATTATCTAATATCGTAGAAGCAATTGTTACGTTGCTAAAAATATCCCGTTGAGTATTGAAATCGCGTACCCTATGGTGCAATAAGGGAGTTTTCTTTTTCTCAGGCAGACCAGGGGCTCCGCTTATGACAACCACTGGAGACTTTTCAGCATAGGCCTCAGCCGTAGAATTCACAATCTTGAGTCCACCGACACAATAAGTAACACAAACTGCTCCTAGTCCTCTAACCCTTGCATAAGCATCAGCTGCAAATCCTGCGCTTTGTTCATCGCAGGTGTTGATGATCTTGATCTTGCTTTTTGTCAACTGATCGTAAAATCCAAGCACATAGTCACCTGGAATACCAAAAATATGATGGACATTAAGACTGTACAGCTGGTTTATAAGATATTCACCTAAAGTAGTATGAGCTTTCTGCGATTCCATAGTATCAGAAGAATTACAAGTCATAGATTTAGATTTTGGTCCAAAGAATTAATTTCATCTATCTTATCCTCAGGATATGTTGATATCGAAAAGATCACTCGAATACATGCACATTCCATCTGCCGTTGAAAGCCATGGTAATATCGATGTTTCATGCATCAGTTCTTGACTAGCCTTAATTCAAATCCTACTAAGGCATTGTTTTGACACGTTTACCAGTATGTTTCTAACGTCTTCTTGCAACTATCGTATGTGTCTGATCAACGTACCATCTAACCTTGTCCTTAAAACCAGCCCACCAGTCCAAAAACATATCGCTAGTTTCCGCTTCAAATAGCAAGAAACCGTTATACTCCGTCCCCCAAGCATGATCATACTCTCCAAGTAATTCGATACCAGCAGGAAGACTATTTTTCAGTTCGTGCCATTGCTTGTTAGCCTTCTCCTTCTCTTGGTCATTCATCGATCTAAACCTATAAAACACCAGCATGGTTGAAGTCATATCTACTTATGATTCCGATCTAACGTATTAATCTATCTTCGCATTACGAATTTGAGAGCAGAAGAAACTATGCACTAATGGGGAAAGAGAGGTTTGACTGATGGATTCAGCATAACAAGTCTATTGTTTATATCCCGTGGAGAATCGTTACCATAGATTACTAAAATCTCATCTCCCTGTCTTATGACATAATTACTTATTGAACTCACTTGATTTCCATTCAAAAAGAATTTTAGTTTTGCTTTGTCATTGCCACAATACTTTGTTCCATTATCGAGGATAAAGCAATCACGAATTATGTTCATGCCCAAACTGTTCAAAAAGTGTAAAAAGGGTATATTGGATGCATGTCTGTGAATAGTTTTACCATCCCCATTTTCGACATGAATCAATGGGTTTTGAAGTTGATATTTTTCCTGAGAAAAGTCAACTGTTGAGTTGTTAAGGACTATCGCAAATGTTGCATGCTGGTGATCAGAGTTGACAGGACCGTAAGATTGAGATGACTGACCATAACCTGCATTAATAAATTCGATCGAGTTTATCATTTTTTTCGCGATAGGGAGATTCCCTTCAAAATGATCTGCAAGAGCGTAAAATTGTATGAAATATACTTGACTTCCTCGAATCGTCCCGACTTCAAGTGTCTTCAACAAACTTGTGGAGTTATACCTTTCGCTGTACAAAATTGAGTAGGCCCGCAACCCGCCGAGTTTATCGTTCATGGACATAGAAAGTAACTTGAATTCGGGAGCATTTTGACTGTACTGATTTATGGTGTTTGCAACGTAATCACCAATGCTATCAAGACTGCCCAATTTCTCTATTTCTATCACGAAATCACCAAGAAGATCAGCAGGGTTGTTATAGAAATAAACCACCCTTAGAGGGTTTTCAGATAGGTTTTCTGCAACTTCAAATTCCCACTGTCTAGGAAATTCAATTCGAATTCCAAATGTTGAGTTCTCATAGATTACATATTGTAGATTCTCACCATCAGATGCTGTGACGTCATTATTTGCCTGGGCCCAAGTGGCAAGGTTACTAACTGAAGGTGTAATGGCGATAATAACAGATATTGTCAAAAGGATCACAACAGAAAAACCAAAGAGCATGGTGAATGGCATTCTATTGACCTATGCTAAAAGCCTCCTACTTAAGTTGTGGTACTCCTAATTTGATTTAAATTGCCACAAACAATCTTCATGGTTGAAGATTCTGAGTAATTTTTTACTAGATCAAAAGAGAGAGTATATCTATCGAACTTGAATTAGACAAGAGATAAGTAAGAGTTGAGGTCTAACTTGATTTGATTGGACAGTCGTGGCTATTATGCTATCCTTGAAGTATCTGAAAGAGCAAGCTTTCAAGAAATAAAACGGTCTTATAGAAAACTAGCCAGGAAATATCATCCTGATAGAAATGACGCTTCAGAGGCTGAAGAAACTATTAGAAAAATCAATCAAGCATTCGAAGTTCTTTCAAACGGAGAAAAGAGACGTCAGTACGATTCCGATATTCTTCTTACTGAGTTCGTACCTAATAATCATGAACAAACACCGAATGACCTTCACGAATCTTCATCAGTTGGCTCTCAAAATTCGAGTGCAGGTTATTTCAAACATTCAAATACATTTTGGAACAGAGCACGCAATAATGCTATGGATAACACTAGAACGATGTTGGATACTCCGAAAAGCCGATTTCATATTACGATCGAACCCAGTTTGTGTCTGGCTTTTGGCGGTTGTGAATCTATCGCCCCCCGCGTATTTGTGGTAGATAAAAATAAACGCATAAACCCGAAAGCAAAAGTAGAGTCGGAGACAGGTGACAATTTAGAAAGAATACTCCTTGCTGCTCAAGCCTGTCCGACAAAAGCTATCAAAATAATAGATAGATATACGGGAGATCAGATATATCCTTGACAAAAATATAGATAAGATGCGTCCAGCGTAATATCTTGGTTCGTGTCTTGAAGCCAACAAAAGAAATCAGACAGGAAACAATCTCATATGTTCGGCCATCATACATCTATTATAGACTACATCAATCCCATTTTCTATGGCAAGTTTCTCAGCTTTTATGTTGTGGATACCCTCCTGCAGCCATATTAACCGAATTCCCGCCTTCCGTATGGCATCTTGTATTATTGGATAAACATCTTCTGATTTTCGGAATATATCTACAACATCCACTTTATCCTCTATGTCTGAAACTTTTTGAAAGCTTCTCCTTTCGAGAATTGTTGATGCAGTTGGATTGACGGGAATTACTGTGTAACCGTGTTCAATAAGATATCTTGGAACAAAATGAGACGGCTTTTCTGGGTTCTTTGACATTCCAACGATTGCAATATTCTTGAGGTCATAGATGGCCTTTATCTGCTCGTCGGAGTGTCTGTCCGTTTCTCCATCCATAGAGCAATCTACGCATACAACCAATAATAGTGTACTGAGGCACATTTCAAGTAAATATCTAATCGCTATTGCAATTATCTTAATCACATATGGTAATGGTCAGCATATCATACAACGATAGATTCACTTCTTACGTAAAGCGCGTACAAAAATATGCCCCCAGACTTTCCAGTCCCTAATACGTATCATTAGTTAGTATTTATATTGAATTACACCATGGCAAGTTGTGCCGAAGATAAACAAAAAAACACATGCATACAGTGCTCAAAGGTATGAGAGCAAAAAGGTAGAAAAAGCAAGGCGACGCAAACGAAATGTTCCCAGAGTGTGATTTTGTTTTTGAATTGGGTGTTAATCGCGAACGATTCTGTGAAATTCTTAAAATATATATTAAAGTAGAAAATTTTATAATATTAACCTGCCATTCTATAAAATTTTGCAGACATATATCAGTAGTTAAAAAACTTTTAGGACAATACCTATATATTAGAATAAACTATATATATTAGTAGCCCAATGTTTGGAATTTTTATGGTGAATAAGGCTGGTTAAAGACATTTCTTTATTCACGGATCGTTGTCCTCGCTGTGGAAAAGGACCAATGGTAACAGATAACTCTAGTGGAGAAATGTTTTGTGGCAATTGCGGTTTTGTCATAACTGAGAGAATTGAAGAAACAGGGCCTGAATGGAGAGCATTTTCAAAAGAAGAACACGAGGACAGGAGTAGAGCAGGCATTCCAACGTCCCTTGCTATGCACGACATGGGTTTGGCTACAATAATAGGACCCATCGATAAAGACGCCTCAGGTAAGCCGTTATCGGCCTCAATGAAAAGTACAATAGAACGTTTGAGGACTTGGGATAGTAGAAGCCAAGTTCATGAACCCGTTGACAGGAATTTTAGGCAGGCATTCAGCGAGCTGGATAGACTAAAGGATAAGCTAGCCGTCGGAGATGCTGTTATCGAGAAAGCAGCTTATGTTTATAGGAAGGCATTAGAAAAGGGCCTTGTAAGAGGAAGATCCATATCGGCGCTAGTGGCAGCTGCGTTATATGCAGCTTGTAGAGATACCGAAACTCCAAGAACATTGAAAGACATTGCAAATGCAAGTAATATCAAGAAGAAGGATGTGGCAAGATGTTATCGGCTTCTTATAAGAGAACTTGATCTGAAGATGCCAGTAGTCGATCCTGTAAAATGTGTTGCAAGAATAGCAAGTAAAGCTGGTTTGTCGGAAAAAACCAAGAGAAAGGCTCTTGAAATTCTTAAGAAGGCTGAAGAGGGAAAGATTTCCGCGGGCAAGGATCCAATGGGTTTAGCCGCAGCGGCCTTGTACGTTGCTTGTGTCATGAACGGTGAGAATAAAACCCAGAAGGATGTTGCCGAGGCAGCAGGGGTAACAGAGGTAACTATAAGAAACAGGTACAAAGGACTTAAACTTCACTTAAAACTTTGATCGACGAAGACTTACCTTTATTTTTGAACCGTAGATAACTTGCGCTGGACTGAAGTCCAACACTGACAGTATCACTTTTAGCAATTGGTAGTATTTAATCAGATAACGACACGTTTATAATTATAATGACCGCCATTCATTTTTCGTTTAAATGTTGAAGAACTAGTACGCACTATTTTTAGCTGTCTATAGCAACACAGAATAAATCAAATTGCAGCTGTCCATTTTCACTGCACTTCGATAGTAGGTTCAGTGAAACCCATCTTAACGAGATATTCTTTTACATCGTGCCTATGATCACCTTGAAGCAAGATGAATCCATCTTTAGCTGTACCGCCACAAGCCAGTTTACTCTTAAGCTCTTTTGCAATGTTATGAATGTCACTTAACTTTGGATCTATTCCCTCGATGATAGTTGTTGTCTTTGAAAATCTTCTTTTCTCAAGCCTGACAACAATTCTAGTTTCTTCTTTATCAAGTTCACCGCATGCACAAAGGTCGTCTGGAAGGCCACATTTTTTGCATACCACAGCCATCTTTTTGTTAGTCTTGTTTCTTTTTTCCTATTATTAAGCATTGCCCGGTGCGACTTGATCAAATGCTCACTCTCACAATACCATTTCTAGAAATACGCTTACATTGATAAGATCATAATACGGTCAATTTTTTGTTAATGCTAACTATTAAAATATTCTTTGAACAATAATTATGATAGTAAATGTACAAGTTTCATTTGCCTTCAATGGAAGATTTAAGCAAAATGAATAAAGGACAACGACTTAATATCATAAGAAAATTTCTTGCGACTACTAGGCATAACAGATTGATAGTACATCAAGAATTAGTAAGGAGTACATTTGAATTGCCCCTTAGACCCCATCTTAGTACACTTAATCAGATTCAGATAAGTAGTTTCTATGAATTTGTGGACAATTTCGCAAAGAATGGTTATCAGGACGAACTGTTGGAAGCAATAAATGAAGAGACCGTTGCATTGGAAAAGATAATTTCCGCATATGAAAAAAGAATGGATGTAAGCATATCCGATCAATCTAATTGAATATATGATTGTAGGTGCTAATAACATGTTGAATGTCTTCTGAAGAAAACGATGGAAACAAAAAGTTTGGAATCAGATCGGCTGCCGACCTTCTAACAAGAGGAGGAACTCTCATTCGTGAACCCTGTGAGAGTTGCAACGGAGTCCAGATCCAATTCGGGAATAAATTAACCTGTATAAATTGTGGTAATACCAGGGAAATCGAAAAGAAAAATGACACTATTTCAGGGAGTACAAGCGATTATGATAAAGATAAATACCGTCCGACACACGATGCTAGCATCAAGTTAACAAGCGATACATACGAGAATGAGTTCCACGATAGGCTTTGCACGTCGGTGAAGGAAAGAATCTTGGATTTGATTCCAGATTCAAAAATTGACAAATCCATATCTGAGGAATTGACCAAGGCACAACTCATAGAAATTTATTTGCGAATCTTAGAGAGATTTGAAAAGATTTGAGTTAATTGGATTGTAAAACGGAATGTATTTAAGGCATATAGACAGTCCCTATCGTAAGATGGGCGAAGGAAAGAAGAAGAATGCACCTCTGCCGGCCTCCAGTGCAGGCTTGTTAAGGTTCTTTGAGGACGAAACCAGGGGCGTAAAAGTCAAACCGGAAATTATACTTGGAGTAACGGGTGCACTCATAGGTATCTCCATTGTCATTAGAATAATATTTCCAGTGTAAAATGACAATTGAGTGTTGTACGCGAAGCAGATAGCGTAAGTAGTATACATAAACGTTGGTTTTTTACCCTTATTAATCCTTCATCTTACAAAACTTCACTTATCGTTTATGAACTAACGGCGGCTATCATAGTCTGTATATATCAGTTACTAACACATGATAATGGCCTTGCATTTGGCATTGATATTGCCATAGCTATAAGTGTGGTTTCGACTGGCATTTTTCTAGATTATGTTCTTTTGCGAGGAACACCAGTAATTAAAATTTCTAAGGTTATCCATGTTTCGGCATTTGCAAACTTACTATGGGTTATGACAATAATATTAGGAATGGTAACGAATTTTATCTTGGCAAAAACTACTGATATATCTGCTTATATCATTGCAGGTATGTTCATGGCCATCGGGCTTCGTTATGGAATTTTCGTATCAGTATTTGGCGCTGGAACGTTAAGATCGATCGGTGTGGCTGTACTCATTCCCTTAATCTTTTTAATAGTTATTTTACCATATTCTGCATTTAAGCTAAGCTATTTACTTACTGCAACTATTTTAGGCATAATCATAATATCAATAGGTATCATTTGGTCGTTTCTTGCAGACAGATCCGGAAGACCAGAGGTAAAAAGTACTTTTCAAATACTCCAAGCATTCCTCTCGGCTTGGACTGACAATAGGCAGGAACGTATGGAAGGTATATTTGAATCAAGAGCTTCTGTTAACGAAGTGTCGACCCAGTTACTAGTTTTCAAGAGCCTTGGGAGAGAAGGCATCTTTCTCATCCTACCAGAAGTACATCCAGGGCCTTTTAGTGCCATTGGAGGAAGCAACCTTCCCTATAGGCTGTTTAATTTTTTTCAGAGAAGAGCAATTATCTTTCACAGTATTTCTGATCACTCTCTAAACTTACCATCCAACTCTGAGGTAGAAAAATACCTAGAGACAATGAAATTTTCTGAATTAAAAAATGATGATGAATATTGTAGTCCACCGGTCCAACTTAACACCCCAAAATTCACGATTACAGGGATTGCATTCTCAGGATTTGCCCTTATACTTGTGTCGAAAAATACTGGAATGGAAGATTTGCCTTTTTCGTTCCGAACATTACTGGAGGATAAACTTCCTGAGCTTGGGCTTCGTGGACTTTTTCTAGTTGATGCACACAATGGAATTGGTGAAAAAATTACTTCTGATGAGGAAAAGGTTCTTGCGGATTTGACAATCAATTGTTTGAGTCAACTGAAGGAAAAAAAATGTTACAATTTCAAAATCTCTTATACTAATACCGCGAGCGGCTATCCTGGTATTGACAAAGCTGAAGATATAGGTGAATCAGGGCTTGGGGTAGTTGGATTTGAAATTGACGGTAAGCAATATATCATAGGATGGGCTGACTCTAACAACCTTTCTTCTGGACTTAGGGATAAAATTCTTCGTCGGGCCAGACAGAAGAGTATTAATATGTTGGAAATAATTACTTCCGATACACATTCTACTTCGGGTAAAAGAACTAGACAGGGGTATTACTCGCTTGGGGACGTGACGAATCATAATTTGATTTCAAACATATTTCTGGATCTATCAGAAAAATCACAAAAAGATTCTCAGCCTTCACGGTGTCAGGTGTTTCATATAAAATCCAAAGTAAAACTTATGGGGCAGGATCAATTTAATCGATATTCCAAAGCCCTAGACAAATCCATGAACATATCCAAGGTGTCCTTGGCTATTACTGCCATCATCTACATAGTAATGCTTGTTATGATTTGATACCCTGAAATGGTAAAAATGATTTATCTATTGTACATGGTTCAGGTTGTTGGAAAATTCGTAGGCTATTATGCGATTTTCTCGTGACTATCCCCACAATTCAAAACTTATTTTTTAACTAGAGCCCTATGTAGATTCTGGTATTTTGAGGGACCGTACCTCTCAAGTTTACTTGATTTTTCAACAACGCTTGATTGAAGGGACTTTTTGTATTCCTCTATCATAAATTGGATATTTTTTGAATTTAATCCAAGAATCTGACATGCGAGTATTGCGGCGTTTAGTCCTCCATTTATTGCCACACAGGCCACTGGTATGCCTGGTGGCATTTGAACAATGGATAAAAGTGAATCAAGCCCACTTAGAGTTTTAGTACGTATGGGCACGCCCACCACAGGTAATGTCGTGAGCGAGGCAACCATACCAGGCAAATGGGCCGAGCCTCCTGCACCGGCAATAATCACACGTAATCCTTTCTTTCGTGCATCTTTGGCATATCGAACCATCACATCAGGAGTTCTGTGTGCAGATACAATCTTTATCTCAGCAGGGATATCGTTATCTTTGAGAAACTTGAATGCATCCTGCATTACCTCGAGGTCAGAATCACTTCCCATTATTATTCCCACTAGTGGCTTTGCCAATTGTGTTACCGTGCTTATCACTTTCCACAATTAATGCTTTCCATGCTCTTTGAGCTTTTGTTAATGCCTCTTCTATCGACTCGGCAGTTATCGTCATATGACCTAACTTTCTCTGAGGTTTAGTAACCATTTTTCCGTAAAAATGTAGTTTCAGCCCTGGGATTTGTAGGGCATCCTTGATTCCGCTGAAAATGTATGGACCTGAGTACCCGTCTATTCCTAATATATTTATCATCACCGCCGGAGATAACAATCTGGGTTTAGTCAAAGGCAATCCGAGTATTGCTCTAATGTGTTGTTCAAATTGAGAAATTGAGCAGGCCTCAATCGAGTAGTGACCAGAATTGTGTGGTCTTGGTGCAATTTCATTTATTAAAATATCTCCGTCTTTTTTCAGGAACATCTCCACCCCAAATATTCCTGCACCATTAAGGGACTGTATTGCTCTCTCTGCAGATTCTTTTGCTTTCTTCGCCACTTGGACTGAAATACGAGCAGGTGCTATAGTGGTATTCAAAATGTTCCTGTCGTGGATATTCTCAACAACGGGAAATGATTCAGTTTGTCCCGTAGTACTCCTAGCTACCATTACTGAGATTTCCTTGCTAAAAGGCACAAACTTTTCTACCATACATGCCCTGCCAAGAAAATGTCTCAATCCTTCTCCAATGTCTTCTTCAGAACGAATCAATAAATTCCCTCTCCCGTCATACGAATCTTCACATGCCTTAAACAACAACGGATAACCAAATTCTGAGCACGTACTCCTCAATTGATCTCTAGACGTTATAGGTTCGAAATCAGGCAAAGGAATTCCTTTCGCCTTGAGAAACTGCTTTTGTTTTAGCTTGTTTTGTATAATATTTAATGTTCGTGGTGCAGGATGTACAGGATAATTATGCGATTCTAGATCTTCCAAAACTTGAGAATTTGCAAGCTCAATCTCATATGTCAAAACATCTGAAATCCTTGCTAATTTCCTAATTGACTGCTCGTCTTTAAAGTCGCTAACAATTAGATTATCTGCTACTGTGGATGCAGGACAATGTTCGTCCGGGTCTAATATCGCCAGCTTCATGAACATTCTTTTTGCTTCAAAAGCCAGCATTTTGCCTAGTTGTCCACCACCAATAATCCCTAAAGTCAGTCCGTTCGTGCTTGAAAAGCTATCGAGAGCAGTAAATGACGACAACAAATGCGATACTACAGCATAATAAATTAAAAGTATCGAGTGTTTTAAACTTTAAATGGACATTTAACGACTGATGAACATGAGTCTAAGAGGAAAAGTTGCTATTGTAACTGGCGCAGGTGGGGGTGTTGGAAAAGCTACATCAAAAAGGCTGGCACAAGAAGGTTGCAGGGTCGTCCTCATGGGACGAGACCGATCAAAACTTGCAAAGGTAGCAGCAGAAATTAAAGACAATAAAAACACACTGCCAATAAGCGCGGACATAACTAAAGAAGCAGAAGTGTTGAGCGCAGTTGAGCAGACCATCTCTGCATATGACACTGTAGACATCCTTGTGAATAACGCTGGAATTTTGAATGATCCTACTCCGTTCCACATGATGACAGAAGAACAATGGAGCTCTTTGCTGTCGACTAACCTCATAGGTACGTTTCAAACTACCAAAGCTATATTGCCCATAATGATTCAAAAGATGAGTGGAAATATAATTAACATCTCGTCCCTCCTTGGCGTCCGCGCCATACCCAATGTGCCGCTCTCAGTTTATGGGGTAACAAAAGCAGGTGTCATCATGCTTACGAAGAGCATAGCCGTGGAATACGGTCCTTATAACATAAGATGTAATTGTATTGTCCCCTCAACTATAAGGAGTCCAATAATTGAGCCATATCTTCAAGATGAAAAAGCAAGATCAGTTTTGGAATCCTCATTCCCCCTGCGAAGAATTGGCAATCCTGAAGATATATCCGGCGCTGTTAGTTATTTGTGCAGCGAAGATTCGAATTGGATTACTGGGACGACCCTAACCGTTGATGGTGGACTCTCGGCAAGATAGAATCCAGTCAATCTGATGCTTTCAGAAGTGATGCTCTTTTTTTCTTGACGAGTGGAATAACTTTTTCGATAACGATTTCATGAAAGTTATCTGTGTTTGAGTCAAAGGACATTAGTAACACGTATGATAATCGTCGGTTATCATCTGTTATCGGAATGGTAGCTCTTATAAGTTTGGCATAATGCGAACTCGCGTACAATATCTTTCCAAGTAACACTTCCCATCGAAGTCTAGTATATTGTCTTGTCGCTGCGGTTATAGCATATTGTGCCCTTTCTTCGAACGATAGGAGTGGCTTAAGGCCTTTGCGTTGAGAAACTCCTACAAGTATTCCATCTTCATTAGCGATTCCTGTGAACCTTATAGAAGGATCCAGCGCTACAACAGAGCGACATAGCGACGCATAGATTGGCTTTTCCAATGTCCTGCCTATCACTTACCATAATTTTAACTTCTTGTTGAAAAGTTATTGTTGGAGAAAATTTTCGTCTCGTACTATTCTTGTTGATACACTGCATGGACTTGACGATTACGCATAGATCAATTTATACCTCGGTTATAAGTCTAGGTTGATTTCAAATTTCATTTTTTGCGAAAGTTTGGATAGTTATGTATTCATAATAATCATCATGAAGCGATGTGAAGTGAAATGCTAAATTATTCAAATCCAGCAGTGACCATCCACATTAAATTTGAACCAAATCTATTATAGAGACATCATGTCGATTCATTGCACTCATGATTAATTGGTGTCAGTATCTTGCAAGCAAATCTTATATGTTACGGTTCATTACCGAACTATCTGATGCCAAAACCTGGTTTCAAATCAATAACGGTAAGTGAGAACGTTTATAGAAAATTTTTCGATGCATACGCGAAGAACAAAAAGGAACTTGAGTTTAAGGGTATAACTAGTTTTTCAGGTTATTTAACAAGTATGATGGAGGAAATAATGAAAAAATATGAAGCTAATGGCCTTCACGCACCATTTATGGAAAAAATTCTAATAGGCCATAATAGTGTTATCATAAAAGACAACAAAAGAAATCGAATTGCGGAAATTACTTTACGTGACAATGAATTACAATGTTTACTTGATGATAGAAACGATTGTGTCCATGTTGGATTCGTCTATTCGCTACCTGAGTTGTATTTTATGCTTAAACCAAAAGAGATCAAAAGATCAATGGACTTGTAACAGGTGCAAGGCACTTCATCACTCTTTTTTTGCGAATTAAGGAAGTTGGTAGTCTATCTAAGATCCGATCATCCCTGGCAATTTGATGGGTTTCCTATAATCTTTAGTTATGTTAATACCATGATCAGCGGTTATCTTTACAATATTCAAATTACTACCTTCTGGAGGAGAAAGTCCAATTTTCTCTCCAGGATTGAGTATGTTGATCGTTTCATTCTTAGATCCGTAGTCAACAGTGATATGTGTTAATGGTAACTTACCTGTATTGGTCAGGATAACTCTGGTATTGATGAAAAGGGATTGTTCGTCCTTCATAGCATCAACTCCCAACGAATAATCTTCTCGAGCAAGATTAGTTAACATTAGATATGACACAATAGCTACTGCCCCGGCGCCCAAAGCAGCTGCGCCGATTATGTTAATTCTTTGCATATCTATTGTATTTGCATTAGTTCGACTTATTTAAGGACATTTAAAATTAAGGACAAGACACAAGCAGGCGGATTCTCTAAACTCCCTTCATCTGCTCCCTGGTCCTAAATGTCGGTTTTATTCCTAAAGGAGTATAGTCTCCGGTGGAGCATGAAAAGCACAGATCTTTTTCATCTATCCCTATTGCTTCAGCCAGAGTTGATGTATCATTATAGACAACATTGTCTGCTCCAATCACATTCGCAACTTTTCTCGCCAGATCTTCTCCTGAACCAACTGGTACTTGTTGGTAAGCTAGGAGTTCTTCTTGTGAGGGAAAATCTATTCCTGCATAACAGGGAAAACGAATTGGTGGAAATGTAACTATTAAAGAAATCTTTGATGCCCCAGCCAATCTAAGCGTCTTCATAATAGATTCAGAGCTTGTGCCTCTAACTATACTGTCGTCTATAACAACAACATGTTTACCTTCAATGACTTGTTTAATAGGGATAATTCCTTTATTTATGTCGACACGATCTTCCTGATAGGGTTCTATGAAGCTCCTCATTGAGCCTTTCTTTCTATATCTGTCTTTCAACAACCCTTCTTCAAAAGGAATGCCCAATTCCTGGGCATACCCCAATGCTGCCGGTCTCGCAGAATCGGGAACAGGGATAACTACGTCTGCATCTGGAAATGGAAACTTGCGTGCAAGGTAGTGACCGACTCTTTTTCTAGCTTCATAAACAATTACTCCTTCTACTGTGCTTGCAGGATGTGCGAAATAGGTGAATTCAAAAGAACAGTGTGCATGTCGTTTTTCATTTGCGAATTTCTGATGTTCAACACCGTCTGATCCCAGTTTTAATAACTCACCGGGTTCAACATCGCAGATCAAATTGCCACCAACTGAATCTATCGCGCATGATTCTGATGCAACCATGTGAGTGTTTGATTCAGGTATATGTCCCAGTACCAATGGTCGAAATCCTCGGCTATCACGGGCAGCATAAACTGATCCATCGCCAGTAAGAAATGTAAAACAAAAAGAACCGACCATTTCATCCTTCAATATACCCATAGCTTCAACGATGTTTCCCTTCACCTGAAGGTGCGTCAATAGTCTTTGTGCGGCTACAAGCGTATCACTCATTGTTTGTGGAGTAAAAGTGCAACCTCCAACCATCCCTGACAACTCCTCGGCGTTAGCAATAGTTCCATTATGCGCGATACACAAATCTTTGATCTTTAAAGGTTGAGCATTTTCCAAATTGCTCTTTCCTAAGGTGGAATATCTTACATGTCCTATTGCTGCGGGAGAATTATATTTTTTTACTAGCCCTCTGAATAGTTTGGCGGATGAAGATACAAGACCAAGATTCCTGAAGGGAGGCTTCGATGGTACGGCAAACCCCCACGATTCTTGACCTCTATGCTGCAGTGACCTGAGGGAATCTATAACGTATGGGATTACATTGTGACCACTTTCGGAAAATATTCCGACAACCCCACAATTTTCATGAACCATCTCAGCTACAGTGAATGTTTGACTAAAAGGGACAAATAAGAGTTACTTGCCAAATGTTCCACAATGGCTATGATTTCAATTTTCGATATCAGCCTTCGTAGTACCCCTTCATAATCCTATCTAGATTTTCGTAACTAGAGCGGGCTTTTTGCAATGGTATACTAATAGTCCTCTTTTTGGACTGTCTTAATTCAATAGTACCATCATAATCTCCTGCATGCCCAATTTCCGAATAGGAGCATCCCAGTTTATCAAGTAATACTTCAGCTTCCGATGGTTTCTTGGTTGCAAACAAGTATCTGGAATTGGTCTCTGCGAATAGTAAATAATCTAATCGCTTGCACCTGTTGGGAATTTTTTCCAAGTCAATAGAAATGCCGATATTTCCCTGCAATGCCATTTCTATCAAGGCCATGGCTAATCCACCTTTAGAGCAATCATGGACACAGTGTGTAATTTTCTCATGGATCAATTGTAGAATTGAATTTCCGTGAAGTAAATCCATATTCAGATTTAATGCCGCAACCCTTCCTCCTACTCTCTGATGATAATTTTCGAAATATTCAGATCCGCCCAATTCTTCGCCAGTTAACCCAATAATGAACAGCGAATCTCCAGATTCCAATTTTGAGCTAACGATATTAGCCCTCCCCTCAATTAGTCCGATTGCGCCTATCACGGGAGATGGCTTTATGGCACCCCTTCTTGTTTCATTGTAGAAGCTTACTTTTCCCCCAACAACAGGAATTGACATAAACTTGCAAAAGTCGGCTATGGCTTCTATGCTTTTTTTAAAAGTCCAATAAATACTTGGTCGTTCAGGATTCCCAAACTGCAAATGATCGATAATCCCAATTGGTTGTGCTCCCGTACATCTGATATTTCTACAGGCTTCCGATAAACACCCCAACGTTCCTTCATACGGATCAAGATAGCAATGTTTTGAATTTCCATCTAATTTAATAGAAATAAAACGG
Organism: Nitrososphaeraceae archaeon; assembly: GCA_049591355.1. Lineage (GTDB taxonomy): Archaea > Thermoproteota > Nitrososphaeria > Nitrososphaerales > Nitrososphaeraceae > TA-21. Next base: position 4,634 of record JBAWET010000290.1, on the reverse strand, counting down.
TCGTCATCAATCCTTAAAACCGAGGCATCTCCTTCACCTGGCTTAATGACTGTTCTTGTTCCCACCTCATGATCATATTGCTGATAAACCCATCTTTTGCTTGCAATATTAGGATTCGACAATATCTTCAAGATGACCTTCTCATAGTCTTTGACTTCGGCGGGTTCAACAAAATATTTTTTGATCTTTCTCAAATATGATGGCTTAATTGATCTACGATTCACTAACGGTGCATTCGCAAGCAAACTTGATTTCAGTCTAGCAATGGATCTTCCATTTAAGAGAATAACAAGATCTGAGTGATCCTTCAATGTCCCTATGTTCGAATGTGCAATTCCAAATCGATCAAGTATTCGTGTGAATTCATGCTGTTTCTTTTTGCTTACTATGTAAATCATTCGCTCTTGTGACTCAGAGATCATGATCTCATTTGGTGAAAGAGACGGAATTTTTTTGTGAACTGACGACAATTCAATCTCGAATCCCATTCCCACGCTCTCAGACAATTCTGAGAGACAGCATGCCAATCCTCCACCTCCCAAATCTTTAATAGCTTTGATGCTTCCGTTTTTTACCGCCTCTCTTGTTGCTTCGATCAACAATTTCTCTAAAAAAGGATCAGGGATTTGAACAGCAGAACGGTCTTCTACTAACAATTTGGATGCAAACGAAGCACCGTGAATGCCGTCTCTCCCCGTAGGATTTCCTGCAAGTATAATTAGATCATCATGCACTGCTTCATTGGGAATAATTTCATCTTTTCTACCAAGGCCTATTGCAGCCACATCAACAAGGCAGTACTCGCGAAAGGATTTGTCAAATTCGACTTCGCCACCTACGTTAGGAATCCCAATACAATTGCCATAATCCGCAATTCCCTTAACCACGTTCTTAAAGAGCCATTTTGAGCTAGACGAGTTGCTGTTTTCAATGGGTGCAAATCGAAGCGCATTAAGAAGACCTATAGGCCTCGTCCCCATGGAAATGATATCACGTATAACGCCTCCAACTCCAGTTGCGGCGCCGCCGTACGGATCAACTGCTGAGGGATGATTGTGACTTTCAATATGGACAGTAATAACATCTCCATTGCCTACGTCCAAGACGCCTGCATCGTATCCAGGTCCTATTATAACGTTAGTTCCTTTGGTTGGTAATAATTTAAGTAACATCTTGGAAGACTTATAAGAACAATGTTCGGACCATTCGGTAGAAGTCATATCAAGTTCAAGTGGGTTGGGTGTCCTACCCAGTTGCCTAGTCAAATAATCATCTTCGGTAGAAGATAACACGTCGTTTTAGCGCCTCCGCTTGTTTACAGTTTTTTTCCTAGACAGAAAAAGCATTAACGATTGGAAAATTAAGATAGCATTATTTGTTAATCCATGAGGCATAAGTATCTGATCTGAAGCCCTTTCTGGATGAGGCATCATACCCAAAATGTTTCCGTTATCATTACATATTCCAGCAATAGATCCAATAGAACCGTTGGGATTTTCATCTTTATACTTGAACACTATTTGTTTATTTTTCTTCAAACTCTCATATGTGTCTTGATCGATCATATAACGCCCCTCACCATGTGCAACGGGTATGTTAATCAATTGATTATTATTTAGCATGCCCGTAAAAGGTGTTGAGGTGTTTAATACCTCCATTCTAGTCCACTTACATACAAAGTTTAGCCCTCTATTCATCAACAAGGCTCCCGGCAACATTCCAGATTCGACAAGTATTTGGAAACCATTACAAATTCCCAGTACTGGCAAACCTCTTTCAGCCAATTTTTTAACCTGTCTCACAATCGGGCTACGTGCCGCAATAATTCCTGCCCGTAGTCTATCACCATAGGAAAACCCTCCCGGAAGAATAACGGCATCAAATTCATGTATAGAATCAGTCTTGTGCCACAAATATTCTGTTTTGAGTTTTAGGATGTTGTTTAATACATTAAATACATCACGATCGCAATTACTTCCGGGAAAAACTACTAAGCCAATCTTAACCATTTAGAGGATGGTTTGATCCTCCATCTTTCTTTTATTAATAGATTGGGCCAGATGACAAGCATTGATTTGGTTTTTGGAGTTTATTTCAAAATATTTATTAATATTCTTTTAACCGTGTCAAAACAAATTCAAGAAGGTATAATCGAAACTGCTGCTTTGAATAATCTAAACAGTCATAAATTCTTCTTTGTGAGATGAGAGCAAATCGGAAATAATCCGGAACCCGTAACTTGGCATCAAAAAGACTAAGTAGTTAATACTTGAATCCTTCTATCTTATCGAAATCCTTACTTTTGCATACTGGACATAAACCAGTTTGTTTTTCTGCCATGGTTGTGAATATACAACCGCAATCATCACAAGCAAAAATCCATTTTTGAGGAATTGCTCCCATAGCCACCCAGTAATAAAGAAAAGGATAAAAAGATTACAAAGCCGAGACAGGAATGAACAAAATCAGGAATATATGTAACTTTGATCAGGCAGGCCTACATACTAAATTGCTTACTACAAATTGGATATAGTAGTCAGATATGAAAAATACTTTAGAAGAAAAGAAAGAAATCATTAAGAATCTCTATCTTTCTGGAATAGGTGAAGAATTTATTGCTATGCAACTTGACTTGGAAATTCCCATTGTAATACGAGCCTTAACAGAAATTGGAGAGTACAAACCTTGAGCAGTGTAGATACTGCTCCTAGCGATGAAACTGCAGATCTGTCCTCTACCATTGAAACGTGCTGTCTATTTGTTTGAGTTTCTCAATTCCGTAAGGTGTTGGTCTAATTTCCTTGGTATCTATTTCGATTATACCTTTTTTTTCCCCTTGATTCTTTAGAATTTCTAAAGCGGCGCCTAATTCGAGGCCTTCCATTTGTTCATGGAAGTCACTCACGACAACATGTTTCTGTCCTGCGGCTTTTGCTTTCTTAAAGGCTTCGCAAAGCTTTTGCAATAACAAATTTTCATCCCATTCCTCTACAGTCTTTCCATCCCTGTCCGATTCCATTTTCTAGCTTTGGATAGAGATTATGCGTTTTTAAGCTCTTCTATGTTTTATTCTAAAACTTTACTTGTATCCGTCCCTGTGTTTTTGTCATTACGTATTATAGGAATGAAGGAATAGATATTCAAAAACTGGTCCCGTTATAGGACTGCTTGGAAGGATAACTAGTCCAGTTCGTAAAGGTAGGACATAATGATACTATATAGAAGAACCCAAAACAAAAGCTGATGCAAGGAAGTTGATATGGAACGCTCTCCTTACACCAGCCTTGATGAACTAATGCCAAGGATATTGTCGCAGTAATATTTTATTAAACTTGGAGACGATTTTCAAAATAGATAATAAGTATCTGATGCATGGAGAGCCGGACAATCCTCCACACATCAGCTGTTTAGTTGACTTCTATTAAGATAGGAATTATCCATAATTTAAAACTTGGAGACGATTTTCTGAACAGATAATCAAAAACTCTTCTAAAGGGGATATAACCATTAGTTAACTAAGTTTACTTAGTGTGATATAGTCGTTTGCTGATAAATAATTATGAACATACTAGACAAAATCCTCCTTTTTCTATCAGTTATACCATACCACTGTCGTAAAGTGCTGTTAAAGAACAGTGAAAAAAAGATTAAGTTAAGGGTATATGCTGACTATGATGCTCAAAATAATAGATAGGTAAGTCTTTTTTACGTGGATAGATAATCAAAAGCTAAAGCAGTCGGTTTAGTCCCTGGAGAAAATTTGTAACTAATAATCAACTTACATCCTCGCATGTTAGCAAATTAACTCAGGAGATTAATCATCGAGTCAGTCAGGGAAGATATCATTGATGAGATAAGGCCCTCAGAGAGATATTGAACAGTTGCCTGCCATGAAACTAGTTCATGACAATCCAGACGTGAGGTAATGGCTAACTAAGTAATGCCCTAAAGAACTATTAGTTAGAAACATTTTTAATATGATCTCGCAAATATTCTTTGACCATTTTTGCTTCTCTCAAGAGTGGTTCCTATGGAGATAGGTATCCGGGCTGTGTGGCTGGGCTCCGTGCCCTTACTTTCATCTGGTGTAACTTTCATTCAGAGATTCTAATAGACCTGTGTATTCACGAATGTTTGGAAAAGATTATCTTATCAACTCAAACGTGGGTCATTGCTTCTAGGACTAAAACCCTAGACGACCTCTAGACCATATTTTTTAGAAAAAACAAATAGGAATATTTGTATGGTTGGTTTGAGCCTCAAGATCGGGAATGAAGACTAAGCAAATATTCTCAGTACAACCAAGTCCAAAGCAAAGAAGAAAAAGGATAGACTATGAAATCCATAATTATTGTGCTACGTGTAGAATCACATATCCTAAGAATATCTTAAGGTGTTCAGATTGCAAACATAGAATCAGAACAACAGGATGGCATCGTTCTAAAGTGGCAGATAAGAAACGAATCTAATGCAGAATTATGAAATGAATAAGGCAGAAGGCGGAACTTAAACCATATTTTTTACCTACTCCGTAGTGATAGGTTTCTTTAGATCGAAATCATGTACTCCTTCTCCAAGACTAGAATTAGTACACGGTATATTATTTTGATGAAATTTCGACCAAGTTATTTCAC
>JBAWET010000289.1:0-6195 GCA_049591355.1 Nitrososphaeraceae archaeon | reverse complement strand
CCAATCTTCTATTCGAGTTGGATGAGGTAATTCAACTGGTTGGGTATTGTTCTGTCTCCACATGACCTACCTTAATGATATTGATATTAGTAATGCAGTTTTGCAAGGTTAATGCGTTACTTATTAGATAAAACATACAGATTGTCACCAATACCTAGAAATAGCAACGTGAGGCCACACTTCACTCGCAACTAACACAGCCAATCCAGCCATGTTATATACTTGTTTATTATATACATTGATATGAGTAATGAGAGATTTGCGACAAGAGGTAATTCATTAATTGGTGATACTGTAATTAACTACAACCTTCCAATTCCTATGAATTCGTCAACATCAAAAATTCCAACTAATTCTAGAGACATGAAAAATATGGTCTATCACAAGCCTTTTCCAAAATCTGTGGAGCCAAGAGTCTATGTCTATAATGCAAAAATTTCAAACTGGAAAATTGAGGAGCTGACAGCTTTGGAGTCTGACGAACCATTACAATTCAAGATCAAAACATTCATTATTTTTGAATATGGACAAGATAAGCAAAATCTCACTTTAGATGAATTTGATTCAATGACGACCCACTTTATAGAAGAATTAGAATCGAAGAATGTGACAATTTTCTCTAGAAGCCTTGGCCAAAAAGGGAACACTGTCGAGTTGGGGGTAATCGCACGCGATAAGACAATCACTTCTGAACTGATAAGATCTCACTCAAAGGTTTTTAAGAACTTGGGAGTAAACAAGATATTGATCTTGAGCCTTTCAAGATACAATATGAGTATTTCTATCTGATTTTCTTTGACGTACTAAAATCTAATGCGTCGAAATCATCGACAAAGGTGTAGAATGTTGTTCCTCCGTTGATAACTGTTGATGCTGTCATGACGTCTGTTCATTTAGTTTTTTTGCCATTCAAATTTCATTGCGACTTGTCTTTAGTATCAAAACTTCCTCACTATACACAACTTTTACGAGATTACCCAACTTTCTTACTGCCTGCAACTCGTCTGATTCGACAAATATTTCGTTCAGACCTCCGCCTACCGATCGATGCGTGATTCTGATTTCGAATCCTTCGTCAGACTGTTCTAATTTGAAACCTCTATTTTCTAGAAATTCAATAGCACTTTCTTTTTCTGTCTTATTTGAATCGGTTATATCATTAGATTTCGAATCAACCACCACCAAAGCTTACTTTGAGATCTTCTTGTAGTATCTTTTAGTCTTATTTAAGGAATTAATCTGAAATGAGGAAGAATTCCGGGCGGAAGGCCATCTATCAATCGAATAGTAAATACTGAACTAGGCATTTAAAATTATGAACTTTAAAGGTCACGGGGTTCTTCGAAAAAATTATGGTACGTATCTGACACGTATGGATGCACAGAGCAATAAATGGAACGTCAAAATATAATTACATCAACAAAGGTTAGTTATACCGATCTCATCACAACTTGTATCTTCTTTGGGAACTTGATTTTGTGTCTTTAATCCTTTTACAATCACATTGACTGCATCACTGGCACCCAGTTTATCATTGTCTACGACTGTTAATCTAAAACTTAATTTGCTGTCCGATTTAACATCAGGGATTTCAAAAGTTGCAACCGGAGAATCAGCATTGCGTAATGCAACAGTTGGATTTCCTGAGAGCTGAATCCATGAATAGGAGACAATCGTACCGTCGGAGTCTTTACTTTGTGTAGCATTGAGATTGACAATAGACCGTGGTTTTACGATTTGATCCTGTCCTGCGTCGGCCACAGGATAAGTAGTATCCTTCATAATAGGTGTCTTTCCTGTTGTATTGTCGGGTTGCGATACTGTTCGTTCGATTGTTCTTGCTTGAGGTAATAACTTGCTTGAATTTTGTAATGCTGGAGAACCATAACCACTGTAATTGCTACTAGAGGGATACAAATCTCTTACTCCGGTAACATTGACACTAAACCACTTAGTCGAATTTAGCGTACTACCTGAATTGGTCAGACAGGATATCTTGGACGTTAGTTTGTTGGGGCCTTCGCTGAGGCTTGTATAATTAGAATTCAGTGTAAAACTCCAATTAGAATAATCATTCAATCCACTTTTACCTGACGCGACAACCTCTTGATAGGGCTTTACATTGTTCACTATAAGTGAAACTTTACAATCTGTCAATTCATTATCAGTTGAAATACCCGAAATATTGAGTGGAGCACTTAAACTGACATTTTCAAAATGATGAGGAAAAGTTATTTTAACTGCTGGCGGGTTTGAGATCGAGGCATTGGGATTTGAGCCCCTATTTTATTTAATAAACCCACATTAATAAAAAGCGAAATAATCAGCAACACGACTACCAATAACGCGAATCGATTCAATGTATCTCCTAATAAAATTGACACAGGCAACATCGCGTATAAGAGTATAGAAGCGACTAAAAAATATAGCATAACTTCATAATATATGTTCCCAAACGGGCCATTAAGATGTCTAGTTTTTAATAAATCGTAGCAGCGGACTCTTTTCTTGCGATACGTGTAGATTAATTATTCCGCTTTTCTCGAAAATCTTATGTTATCTAATTACAAATCGTGCAGTGACTACGGTATCTGAAGAGTAATCATATGAAACCAGTCGCTAAATATAGTGCGGAAAAACACTTTTGGAGCAGCTAAGTGCAAAATTAGCTCCCATCTATGGACCGACTGACGACTGATTATAGTAGATACAATACTATCAGCTGAATTATACAGTCTTTATAGAATACGACTCTAGAGAGAGATTGCTAAACACTAATAAAGTTTGTTGGCAGTGTAATTAACAGATTTGATTCATAAGCACAAATTATTGCTAGCAATGATAACGACAATTTTTGTTCTGGGATTTATTACGAATTCTCAATTAAATTCATTTTTCGTGGTCGATGCTCAGGATGGATCCAACAATGACCAAAGTAAAAACACAGATATGAGCCTTGACAGCTCGGCCAATTCCACCATGTCAAACTTCAGCTTGCCAACTGTATCTTCCTCGGAAGATGGCGTTTCTGACAACAGTAACTTTACTCAAAATAATACAGTGGAACAACCACTTATCACCGATAAAAATGCCACTCCCCCTGAAGAAAATACCACCGTACCACAAGAACCACCTACCAGCGCAGCAGAAAATGTCACTACCTCTGAATCACCTACCAGCGCAGCAGAAAATGTCACTACCTCTGAACCGCCTAACAACACCAATAACAATGCCTCAGCTTCAAACGTAACAACTACGAGCGTTGCTCCTGTTGAAGGCGTGGATATCATAAATTCTGACTCTAACTCATCAGCGGACCAGGCACTTCCAGCCGAACAGCAGTCTGCAAATAATATGACTTCGGCCAATATAACAGCAACAACAGAAGCAACAGAAACTAATGCTGACACGTTAGATCAGACAACGTCTCCTGAAGACACACTTGGTGCTCAGATATCCAACCAAACAGAATCCGCTGCCTCAGCCGTGGCGGGATTGTCTACCAGTAACTCGAAGGTGGAAAATAATCAAATTACTAACATTCAGAACGTCATTAACAATATAGCTATTAGTGCTGCAAAAAATGGAGCAAATTCTCAAAGCATTGCCCAGCAAATTTCTAAGGAAGTTACCGCAAACCCCAAGGGCCAAGTAGCGAACTCTATCAACCAATTAGCGAATGAATTTGTGCGAGGCAACCCAGACGAGGTAAATATAGCAGCAAACCAAATAGGAAGCTTAATCGCAAAGGGCAACAACATACAGCAGACGCTAATACAGGTAACGAATAAAGTAGTTAATAATATTAAAAATATCAAGGCAACAGAAGACAATTTCAACCAAGTAATTATTCATCCCGCCCTTACCAAACAACAGAAAACAGAAATCACGCAAACAGTGGATGTAATAAAGAAATCCAAACAAGAGGTGGACGTTCCCCGAATTCATATCAAATTTGATTCGCACGAACGTAACTTGGTTCTTCGGATTTTGAGTACAAATAATTACAGGTATGAGATGCCATTTAGTAAGTATAACGGTGCATTTACCTTAGATGACAATCAGTTCAGGGTAAAGATACTTAGCGGAGATGGATCAATTAAAGCAGCATCGGTTGCCCCTATGTTTAAGAGTGGCAAAGTTGGCGAAAGAAACTTCTTGGATAAGGATGTAAATAACGGAAAGGTATTTTTCTCTCTGAAGGACATACAATCTGGCAGATACCTACTGGAAGTTTACGTTAAGTTAAGCAATGGTGCGATAGCGACATTTGCCCGAGGATCTGTAAGCATAAGATAAATCTTCTAGTTAAGGCTCGGGAATTGTTGCACATAAACAATTAGATAAATTTGTTTGTCTTACTTTTATCATGAAGAATGTAGTAAACAACCCTAAGGACATTACATATACAATCGATATAACTTCTTAACCCTAATAGTGGATATATGATCTTAAACACTCTGATCTAGATCGTATTAGTCATTATAGTTATAATCATAATTGTTGTCCTGCTTAGGTTTCTATTCGGTGACCTTTTTATTTTACCTACAACTTTGGATCTTCTGGCAGATATACTAGTATTCACCAATGGGATTTTTAAAGTCTGAACAATCTAGAGTAAAAATAATTACGTTGAGGTAATTCATAACACCATGTTTTTTTTATGAAGAATCTTATATCACACAATTTTGTAGATTCAGTATAGTAAATCTATCCGAATATAGATAAAATGGACAATTAATACGTGCTTGTGAGAGAACCAAAGGTTCCACAGTACCACAGAATGATAAAGTCGGCAGTAATATTTGCAGTCTTGCTTGCTATTTTTTACTACGCGACAATAACTATTACAACAAATAGTGGTTTTGCTGAAACTGGAGTGGGCAAAGGTATATTCAAAGTAGTTGTTTCAATATTTGGTATTACAAAAGAAACGGGTGACATTGTAGCTATTGTTAATGTTGATGGAAATTCTAGAGTTAAAACTTTTGACTTAAATCCGATGAATCCATCTACTTATAGTTCAATAAACGGAGATGTCCTCAAGTTTGTTGCTACATTTCCCGACGTCGATGTAGAGTCGGGAGATATTTACAAGGCATGCGTAGTAAAATTAAATGACATGCATCACTACTGTCATGAACGTAAAAATTCGTCTGCGAAAGGGTCAGAATTTGTCGATATAGTGCTGGACAAAAAAATTAAGAGACCGGATTTGGAAAAAAACAATGAGGTAAAGAACGAGGTAAAGAACGAGGTAAAGAACGAGGTAAAGATTGAGACCAAGAATATATTGCCTAACTACTCTGCTAAGTAAAGATAATTTATCAGTAACGTGCAATACTCCCCATTTGGCGTCTTTACTGTCAAGTACAATCCTTGAATATGTACATGCGTAATCTCATTAGTAGCCTATGGAACTAAAGTGAGAAGATAACACGTTTTCAGATCCTGATTTTTAGTCTGGCCAAGTCAAATTATCTGAAATATATTTCGTCCATAGTCCCGCGACAATTCTAGAATTGTATTCGGACAACCTGGGAATATTCACTCAACTCCCATTGGGATCTTTAAGCTTAGCTTTAGTTAACTACAGTTATATTCGATAATGAAAATTAACTTCTAATGGCACGGATGACTAAAAGCGAAATTAAAAAGTTTCTTATGAAAGATACATTTACAGCAAAGCTTACAACAGTTAAGAAAAATGGAAGTACGCATGTTGTTCCAATTTGGTTTGTTATCGAAGAAGTAAACAGCAGAAACAGAAATAAGGTAGGAAACATCTATTTTACAACCGGCCGGGACTCCGTAAAGGCAAAAAATATTCAACGTGATAGTAGAGTAAGTATTTGTGTGGACGATCAGGCACCACCCTTTTCCTTCGTTTCAATATGTGGTAATGCAAAGTTAATTCCTTACAGACAAAAAGAGGTCTTGAAATGGGTAACCAAAATTGCAGAACGTTATATGGGAAAGAAAAATGCGAAGGAGTACGGTGAAAGAAACAGTGGCGAAGAAGAGGTATTATTACAGATTAGACCAATTAAAATAATTGCAGAAAAAGATGTTGCTATCTGAGGATATATCCATTTTTAATAAAGACAAACATACCCAAGATTAGGATTAAGAGCTTCGTCGCGGCTAATTAGGTCATAATACGTCATAGAAAGAAAGTTTGAAGAAATCCATATT
>JBAWET010000288.1:0-3349 GCA_049591355.1 Nitrososphaeraceae archaeon | reverse complement strand
AGTCTATCCTGTTTGTTGAAAATTCATATCGGCCAAACTAAAAAATTTTGGAACGCATGACTATAATTGGTTCTATTTTTATTGACACATCTTTATCGTGAGCTTTAATCTACAATGGGGAACGTAGGTCCGGGTTCGGTGGGATGCAATACACTAGTGCATGTAATCCAAGCGCAAACGTTGATGACCTAGACTAACTAATTACAGTATATGTGCCGGAAAAGATGTTTTGCTTCCACTTTCTTTTAGACCTGCGCTGTGCCGCCATCGACGAACAGCTCGATGCCTGTAACGAAGCTGGAATCATCGGATGCCAGAAAGAGCGCAGCGGCAGCAATTTCACGCGGCTTGCCCATTCGACCCATTGGGATTATGGAAACATAGCCGTCCTTCATTTCTTGAGGAGCACCGTCAAATATGGCAGTATCTATCGTACCTGGACTAATGACATTGACCCTGATCCTTCCTTTGAGCTCGGCAGTCCAAGTTCGGGCGAAAGAACGGACGGCCGCTTTGCTGGCGCTGTACACGCTAGTACCAGGAAATCCCTTCACTCCGGCTATAGAACTATTCAGAATGATTGATCCGCCGTCCTTCATAAGCGGCAGAGCCTTTTGCACAGTAAACAAGGTCCCGCGAACGTTAACGTTGAACGTATCGTCGAAGCCCTTCTCGGTAATGGAGCCAAGTGGCTTACCGAGCTCACCATAGCCGGCGCTAGCAAAGAGGACGTCAATGCGACCCTTCTCGTTTTTGACTATGGCGAACAGACGATCTAGGTCGGCAATCTTGCCGGCATCACCCTGAACGCCGGTGACATTCTTGCCAATTTCTTTGACTGCTTTGTCTAGCATTTCTTGGCGGCGGCCGGTGATAAACACGTATGCACCTTCCTCGACGAATAATTTAGCAGTAGCAAGCGCCATGCCGCTGGTCGCTCCGGTAATGACGGCTACTCTGTTCTCTAATTTTTTTGACATGGACAAAGATAGGTACATTATGATTGAAATATTAGAGTTACTAGATCATTTTAAAGGTAAAGCATACTTTGTAGACGGAACTACTACATCAGGAATGGGAATAATAGATTATCCGTTTGATCACAGCGACCTGAAATTTCTCTTGATTGATGAGATTGACAAGCTTAGCAAGAAGGATCAAAAGGTTCTGCTTAATGTAATGGAGACAGGAATACTTAGTGATGTAAAGGCCAAAAAGGGTAAATCAGCACGACAGACACATATGCATATGTCAATCTACGCTACCAGTAATGATACCTCAAATATACTTTCTCCATTACTCTCACGATTCATTAAACTTAATCTTCCCGAATATGATCTAGAAATTTTCACAGAAACCTGTTCTTTTCTATTTCTATTAATTATCTAACAATTTACTGATTCATTTGCTAAAAATTCAATGATATCACGATAATAAAGATAATTGCTTTTGAATGAAGCTCCTTAAATGTGTCTCCAAAGTCTTGATTGCTTGATGTGGACTTATTTTCTCATCTAAAGTTATTTTTGTTTCTGCTTGTATCGCCAAAGTATCTTGTATATATTTTTTAATGAACTTAGCCATTATATTTCCTAATTCTGCTTCATTGAATTCTGTAAGCTTCTTCTCTACTTTTCGGCCCTCTAAGGAAGACAAATTAAGCACCATATTATAACATGCTATTGCTTCTCTGTATTTTCCCAATTTAGCCAATGAATGACATTTGCTGGCTAATGTCTCAAGATTATTAGGATAATGATTTAATGACATCATAACATTGACTAGATTCTTCATAATTTTTCATGTCAAAAAGTGATTGCCCTTTCCTCAATAAGCTACTAAAATCTGTAGGATTTATTTCGATAGCTTTATCAAAGCACACTATGGCTTCCTCATATTTTCTTAACTCCGATAGTGAAATACCCTTAGAGTTCCAGCAGGAATCATCAAATGGATTAATCTCAATAGCTTTGTTGTAGCATTCCAGTGTTGGTAAGATAGTAAATACATTTCTATCGACGATATCTAATTAGCTATTCCAAATATCACTATGTAAGCAAATCAGATTACATTGAATCAATCTATTCTCGGAGTGGGATTCGAACCCTCAGGCTATACTTGGGGAGTCCATTGCTTAAGCGTCAGATTTCCCTATGAAAAGGGATAACTACATAGGAATAGTTACTTCTATACTAACCCCATGTGCAAAAAAAGTTCTTCTTGAAAGTCGAGAAATAAGACCTATATTATGTACTGCGACGGGTATTGTTGCGTCATTCTGTCCAATTTATCTGCTATCCAAAGTATGTTAAACCCCTGGAAGATCAGCGAGTAAAATTTATAGAAAGAAAATGTCCATTTCCTAAAGTCAAATTCGTTCTCATTTTGTCTCGATTCTCCGATATTTCTACACTAACAGGCAGCTCATCAACTATTTGGGTTGATTCTTGTGAATTCAAATCCACAGTAACAGTACATACATGTGCATGTCCTTTTATGTTGTTGTCTCGAACCGTTCCCCAAATTGAAGGATCAGTTGAAGAACTTCCACATCGAGCGTTGTTAGGATCGCTTGCATATACGTAAACCCCAGATGCATTATGTCTTATATTCACATACCCTCCAACACTACCTTTATCAGTAGTTATGTTTACTTTCCAGGAACCACCCAAGTCGTATTGAGAGCTTGATCCATTAGTTCTGACAGATCTCTGCCCGGTAACTACATTGTCCATAACCATGGGAGAGTTGGTGTAGGAGGAATTGGACGTAGAAGGGGACATAGAATTAGATAGTCGTGTAAACCCAGAATGAGCTTCAAGCCATGCGTAAATATCTGCTAAAACATACTGTTGGATGGGTCCATTTGCGGTCATCCACCCGGATGAAGGATAAAATAGATGTCCTAGATTGGGATACGTTATTAAAGTGTGATCAGGATGATTTACTTCAGTAAGCTTTTGTTGCAAGAGAAACGCTTGTTCGACTGGAGTCAGAGAATCATTTTCACCATTGAGTAATAGAATACCAGTGGATTTAGAGACATTACCAATTATGTTTAGGGTTGGTAACAAACTGAATAGCGCCCTGTAATATACAGGACAATATTCAACCATGTCACATTTGGACGGACTGAAAGATGAGAGATTTTCATATCCCTTTATCAACAAAGGCTTAATCTGTTGCTCGATACTTATGTAACCAGCTACATTTGTATTGTTTGCAAATATTTTGTCTAGACTGTCTCTTATAACATTAGTATCATTAGTACGTAAAAAAGTAAGAGCAACAGAAGATGGTATCAATATCAGCCTTAACGCAGGATCCTTCGAAATTTGCTGTATTGATA
>JBAWET010000287.1:0-7909 GCA_049591355.1 Nitrososphaeraceae archaeon | reverse complement strand
CCCGAGACCAGTTCAAAAGTACAAGAGATATGAAAGAAGTAGTTCTAAAGTCCATGCCTTTCTTCCGACCTGCATAGATGTGCAAGAAGGTGATGAAGTGAAAATTGCTGAATGTAGACCTTTGTCTAAGACAATTTCATTTGTAGTCATAGAGGTGTTAGCAAAAAGTGGCATCTAAAAGCAGAGCGGTTTCCTCTAAAGGTGTCGAAGAGTTTAGACCCTATATAACAAGGGCGCTGCCGACTAGTGCAAGTCTCACATGTGCTGATAATACGGGAGCTAAGATATTGAGAATCGTGCAGGTAACTCGATACAAGGGAAGACATGCTAGGCAGCCCGCTGCGGCGGTTGGAGATTTTGTCACAGTCACTGTGAAAAAAGGCAATTCGGAGCTACGTAAACAGATTTTTGGAGCAGTTATTATAAGGCAAAAATATGCAATTAGGAGATTGAATGGTGTCCGCGTAACGTTTGAGGATAACGCAGCCGTGCTAGTTACTCCAGAAGGTGAGATCAAGGGAACAGACATTAAAGGGCCAGTAGCTGCTGAGGCGGCGGAGAAATGGCCAAGGATAGCCAATTTGGCTTCGCTAATAGTTTAGGAATGTATGAGGATAAGGAGAACTGAGATAGAATGGTTAGATATATGAATTCATTGAATGCGTACAAGCACATAAGGGACAAAGCAGTAAGCTCAAATTTGGCTAATAACTTGAGGGAGCAATATGGCAGAAGAAGTATGAGGGTTATAAAAGGAGATACTATAAAAGTGCTAAGAGGCGAATATTCGGGTATAGAAGGTAAGGTGGAAAAAGTGAACACCAAGCGAGCAACGTTGGCAATAGAAGGCGTCCAACGAGAGAAGATAAGAGGTGGAAATGTAAAAGTACCTATTCATGCTTCAAACGTACAAATTGTTGCACTAAAGCTTGATGATCCTCTTCGGCAAAAGAAGATCGAGAGGTCGAAGCAAAAAGATCGCGCAACAGTTGTCAGAACCGGGAATAAAAAGAATGCCAAAGCCGCTGACAATGGAAATTTGAATATTGAAAATAAAGACGATTCAAAACCTAAACCTCGATCCCAATCGAAGAGAAAATCGACTACCGAGAAGGAGACGGAATAAAATTGGCTAAAAAGGGTGGAGACACCAAACTTAAGAGGCAACTCGCTCCCGCCTTTTGGGAGATAAATAGAAAGGAGAAAAGATTCGCTATTAGTATCAAACCCGGTCCACATGCAAAACAATCCTCATATCCCTTGGCGATAATTCTTCGAGATATCCTACACGTAACAGAGACGTTACGCGAAGTAGAACAATCACTCAATAAAGGTCTAATCATGCTCGATGGAAAAATTGTACGAGATCCTCATAGAGCAGTAGGTCTGATGGATGTTATAGAGATTGTTCCTTCTCAACAATCATACAGGTTGGTACCAACAAATGGGAAACGGTTATTTCCGATTCTAATAAACAATAACGAAAAAAATCTAAAATTAGCAAAGATAACTTCCAGAGTGACGATCCCAGGAGGAAAAAACCAATATGGTTTTCATGATGGAAAAACATTATTGAGCAATGAGAGTTACAAAGTAGGTGAAACCTGTTTGATCGAAATGCCCAAATTATTGGTAAGAGACCATGTCCCACTTGAGAAAGGAAGCATTGCGGTAGTTACAAGAGGGGAAAATGTGGGCTCCATAGGGCAAATCCAGGAAGTAAGAGATGGGTTGTTTTCTCTCCCGAAACGCTTATTGATTTCAATAAGTGAAAGGATCGTGGAATTGCCTGCTAGTATAGTTATGGCTGTTGGTAGGTCTACGGCACCATTAATTCAGGTGGCCAACTAAACCATGTCTGATCTATCCTTAACTGGGGATAAAAATGACAATAAGGGCAATAACGTTGCCTCTATCGATGACTTGTCTAATTCCATGAAGAGAATAAACATAGCCAAGATAGTTGTAAATATTGGCGTAGGAAAGTCTGGAGAACCTATTGAAAGGGCCAAAAATGCATTACAGGAATTAACAGGCAAGAAACCTACTTCCCGGGGAGCAAAAGAGAATATTAGGGATTTTGGCATTCATAAAGGCGAGCCAATTGGAGCTATCGTTACTTTAAGGAAGAACGATGCATTTGAATTTTTGAAACGTGTTTTAGAGTCAAAAAGAAATGTTCTGAATGCGACTTCCTTTGATCCTTTCGGAAATATTTCTCTAGGAATCCATGAGCATATTGATATTCCCGGTACTAAATATAACCCAGACATAGGAATATTTGGTATGGATGTTTGTGTGTCCCTTACGCGCCCAGGATATCGCATTTCAAAGAAAAGGAATCCGAAAAGAATCGGTAAGAATCATAGAATATCAAAAGACGAATCAATTGATTTTTTCAAGCAGAAATTTGGTGTAGAGGTTAGATAATGCCAAAACCAAGAGATTACACAATCACTGGAAGAAAGCAACTTCCTCATGGAAAAGGCACTCGCTGGTGTAGAAGATGTGGCTGTTTTTCTGGTCTTATACAAGCGTATAATTTGATGTTGTGTCGACAGTGTTTTAGAGAAGTAGCAGAAAAATTGGGGTTTCAAAAGTATGAATGAAAAAATAACAGGGGTCTGTGGAATATAGTATGCCAGCGCTAAACGTACTCTCCAATCTCTTTACTACAATATATAATAACGAGTCTAGAAGAAAGAAAGAGTGTATAGTTAGCCCATCATCCATATTTGCTAGCGAGATTCTCCGTGTAATGCAAAAGGAAAGATACATTGGAGAATTTGAGCAGATAGACGATAACAGGCTCGGAAAATTTCGAATTCAACTTCTAGCGAAAATAAACAAGTGTGGAATTATCACACCCAGGTTCAGTGTAAGAAAAGGAGAATATCTTAATTGGGAAAGACAGTTTTTGCCTGCCTATAACATGGGTGTACTGTTGGTATCCACCAGTAAAGGCATTATGACTCACCATGAAGCACAGGAACAGGGACTAGGAGGTGTCTTGGTAGGATATGTCTACTGACAACAAAGAACAAGAACCGATTGTCACTAATGTAGGAGTACGAGAAGGCGTGTCAATTACAAAAACAGAAAAGATTCTCTCCGTAAAGGGTAAGCTTGGTACTGTCACTAAGGATTTTACCAGGCTTCCTGCAACTCTGTCGATTGAAGACAATAATGTATGCATAAAACCCTATGGGAAAAGAAAGAAAGACCTTGCGATAGCAAATACTGCAAAGAGCATTATTACAAACATGATGAAGGGAGTAGAGGAAGGCTACGAGTATAAATTGAAGATAGTTTATGCTCATTTTCCCATTACCGTTAAAGTTAAAGATAATGTAGTGTATGTCGAAAACTTTTTTGGAGAACGTTCAGCAAGAATTTCACATATTCGAGGCAATTCAACTAAAGTAACTGTGCAAGGTGACGACGTCATAGTAACAGGACCTAATTTAGAGGAAGTGTCTCAGACAGCAGCTAACATAGAGTCCTCCACCAAGATAAAAAAGAAAGATCTAAGAGTTTTCCTCGATGGTGTATATATTTACTCTCGCGGCTAATGATATGTATAAATTCAGCGATCTTTAGTTCACCATTTTGAATTGTGATAATACTTGAACTACCCTATTCGGATAATTTTTATATAAATCGGTGAGACGACTATCCATTGAAGGCTGTAATCCTGGCTGGAGGAATGGGAAAAAGATTAAGACCGTTGACAGATGATCGCCCAAAGGCAATGATAGAAATTCAAAGTGTGCCTATAATAGAAAGACAGATCAGATGGCTTTCTAAATTGGGAATAAAGGAAATCATTGTTTGTGTAGGCCATCTCAAGGAGAGGATAATTGAACACCTGAATGATGGTCAAGAATATGACGTGGTGGTGAAGTACGTGGTAGAAAAAGAGCCTCTCGGTACGGGAGGAGCATTGAGAAATGCAAAAAAAAGCATAATTGCAAACTCACTGGATAAGGGCTTCTTCGTAATTAACGGTGATATCTTGACTGACATTAATCCTCTAACTTTAATCGATCTTGGAAGTAATTCTATAGCTTTGGTTAACCTTCGAAGTACGTTTGGAATAGTCGAAACTGTCGACAATATTGTTTCCCACTTTGTGGAAAAACCTGCTATACATGACAAATGGATAAATGCAGGAATATACTATTTTTCTGCCGATGTTTTCCAGTATCTTCCAGAATTCGGCAATTTTGAAATTACTGCCTTACCTTCTCTCGCAAAAGAGAGGAAGTTAAAAGCTCTAAAGTATCCAAATAATTATTGGCGTTCTATTGACTCACATAAAGATGTTGAAGAAGCGACAGAAGAATTGGCTCAAAAGTAAAAACAAACAAACAAACAAATGAATTGTGAAAAGACCCGAATCGGTTACAATCCAAGTAGTCTCTTTGGGAGTCTTGATGTGATTAAATTTGCAAGATCAGCTGACCATTTTGTAAAGGCAGATTCCATCTGGATGCCTGAATCATGGGGAAGGGAAGCATTCGTCATGTTAGGTGCCATTTCTCAAGTAACAAATAGAATAAAACTTGGGACTTCAATAATAAGCATTTTCGCAAGGTCTCCTGCTACAACATCAATGGCTGCTTCCACCTTAGATACCATCTCGTCTAACCGTGTGATCATTGGTATCGGTGCGAGTACTCCAGTGTTAGCACAGAATTGGCACGGGATAGAATTTTGCGAGCCACTGAAACGAATGCAAGAATTTGCTGAAAGCTTCACAAAGATTGTAAGTGGCGATCAAGTAAATTATGATGGCAAATTCTTTAGAATTAATAACTTTAGAATCATGAATGTATCAACCAGAAAGAGAATACCTATGTTTTTTGGCGCAGTAAACAGTGGGATGATCAATCTAGCCACGAAAATTGCAGACGGTGTTATACTATACTTGCATCCATTGCACAGGCTAACAGATACTGTCCGAGGCATCAATTCCAATATTGGAAAGTACAAGAAGCCTTTCGAAATATGTTCTGTCTTTATTACTGCAATATCAGAACAATATCCCGAGATTGCTAGGCAGCGAGCGGCAAAGACCCTTGCATTTTATACTGCCGTAGGAAAATATTACAGCAAATTTCTGGCAGAAAACGGATTCCAAAGCGAAGTGAGTGCAATAACTGAAGAGTACAAGAAAAATGGTATTGACCAAGCGTCAAATTATGTATCTGAAAAAATGTTAAGATCTCTTGCAATTTATGGTGATAAAGAAGATTGCGTAAGATCATTACGACAATTCATGGCTACGGGCATTACTCTACCAATACTGCAAGTCAATCCTGTGGGAAATCCAGAAGATTCGATCAACGAATCCCTATTGTTATCCAACCTTGTCTGATGTAGCAGTAGTTTCTCATGAAAGTGGTAAATTTAGGAAAAAGTCATCACTTCCATTGATGGAGTTGGCATGTGAACCATGCATAGAAATCTTGCGGGAATTTCCTCAATTCAGGGACAAAATAGATTGTGTACTTTTTTCAACTACCTCTCCAGTACAGTATAGTTCTGCTATCCTGTCTGAATATCTTGGTATAACGCCAAAAATATCGCAGAGAATTGATAATCTTTGCAATTCAGGAACTCATGCTATAATCTCGGCTTATTCACTCATCAGATCAGGATTATGTGAAATGGCTCTCGTGGTTGGAGCCGACACTAGCGAGACTGAGGGTAAGAAATTGAAATGGGATGTTACTAGAGGGGAATTTGCGTTTCCAGTCCACTGGGCGGCGCTTTTTGCAAAGTCTCACATGCGCAAATATGGTACAACTGAGGACCAGATGGCCATGGTTTCGGTGAAAAATCGTAGTAACGCAATTAGCAATCCTAAAGCACTTTTTACCACAAAAATTACGCTAAAAGAAGTCCTAGAATCTCAGAAAATTGCTGATCCCGTCAAATTACTCGAATGTTCTTACGTCTGTGACGGAGCGTCTGCGGTAATAATGACAAACAAGGAAAACGCAAAAAAAATCAATTGCAATCCCGTGTGGCTTACTGGCATAGGCACACATACTGAGTCAGCCAGCTTCGCTAAAATAAGCGAAGATCTATCCTCAATTCATTCTGCAAAGATCGCCGCCAACGTAGCTTACAAAATGGCGAAGATAGAACCAAAAGATATTGATCTGATTGAACTCCATGATGCGTTCACTATAATGGAGATCCTAGCTTACGAAGACTTAGGACTGACAAAGATAGGACAAGGCGGGAAATTTGTAACTGAAAACCGAGTTGTCATTAACTCACGTGGGGGTTTACTAGGCACTGGTCACCCTATCGGCGCTACTGGTGTAGCTCAGGTAGCCGAAATCAGTGAACAACTTAGTGGATCAGCCGGAAATAGACAGGTAAAAGAGCCTTGTAAGATTGGTTTGGTGCATAATCTTGCAGCTGCCGGGTCATCCGCAGTGGTTGTTGTCATGGGAACTGAATAAATGAAAGACTTTTTCTATTATCTTCAGAGAGGTCAATTAAGAATTCCAACGTGTTGCAACTGTCATCAAAAGGTCTGGCCACCAAACCAATTCTGTAGCCAGTGTTTTTCTAGACGGATTGACATGGTAAAGGCTGATAGCAAGGGAAGAATAATAGAATTTTCAAAATCCCATAACAAAAACAATCCGTCGGAATTGACGTACGGATTAATCGAAATTTCAGGAGTCCGTCTAATCGGATCTATTGTTGGAAAAGGAATTGAAGCGAACAGTTCGGTTCTGTTGCGACGTTGTGGATTGACAGAAAGCAAAAATGCATTTTATGAATTTCTGATGGACATTAAAGAGAATAGGAAATGATCGACGAATTCGTTGCATAGCAAGCTAAAAAATATTAGAAATAAGAAGAAAACAACAAAGTTGTGTTAAAATAAATAATTGGAAATAAGATGGATAAACGAATGATTTTATAGCATGATATTGAAAAGAATTCAACTTGGCTTATGAAAGATTCGTAGACGATAGGCTTCTTACAAGTAGAGATGCTCTGAATAGAACTCAGATAAAGATAAAATTGGTAGAAATTGATGAGGCAGCAAGGGACTTTTCACAACGATTTGGAAATAGGGTGCTTGTTCGTAAGATCCTATTAACTATGAGGCTGACACAAACTGAAGAAATTGAAGAAAAGGAATTGAACATCGAAGAGATAGAACAAAGGATCAGGAAGGAAAGACTTTTCTCATCATCAAACAGATGGATTGCTCGTGGTGAAATCAAGAATGGATATATCGTCGCTTCACGTCATCTTGATTTGCTTTCTGATGCAATAGCTCTAGATATAATAGCATTTTAGACAATAAGACAATAAGAAACAAAAATTTTATTGCCATCGTTGTCTCGGGAATGATGGTAGCGTATCAGAGTTACTCCATTTTTCAAATAATATATTGATATTTTAGTGACCTTTCTTCGGTATGACTTAGAATCACTCGTGACATACAGTAAAAAAACATGTCGAGCGTCAACACATACAGAAACAATAAAAAAGTTATATTTCAAAATTCGAATTTTGAAATATGCTCAGTAAGACGCTTGTAGTAATCTGCAACATGTCAGTTCTAATCATTTCACTATATACACCCGCATTAGATTAGCTGTCGAAATACCCCCTGCGACTGAAAAAAATTCTAGACCATGCGAGTGCACTTACTCATTACATGAATGATTCAAGTCTCTAGTTTAACAAGTGTATAATACTATCATACGCAAGAACTCCAGGCCCACTAGAAATGCTACTAACGCAGTCAATGATATGAACATTAATTGCATGTTAATTATTACTGAATAATTATTACATTTACATTTCGGATAAGAGGAAACAGAAGGCGCCGCTGATCAGACTCGAACTGATGACCCACTGGTTAACA
>JBAWET010000286.1:0-5329 GCA_049591355.1 Nitrososphaeraceae archaeon | reverse complement strand
AGGAACATTAGAGAATGACCCTAAATTGATCAATGACAAAAAGTCTTTCGATGAATTAGTGCAAGAAATAGAAACCGAGAGAGAAATAATACGTGAAAAAATTGCTAAAGAATACGTCCCGAGACTTTGCAATGCTCTTCGGAGGGACAGGCCAGATTTGAAGTCCACTGAGATTAGACTAACTGTAATAACCAGATTATGTCATAAGCGAAGAAGAGAGATCTTGAGCGAAGAGATTGTAAGAAAGCATTGGCCTGATTGGTTACTCAAAGAGGGACGAAGAACGCGGAATCCAGTTTAAGTCTATCATTATACTTTATAAAGTGGACAGCGCCAATCCATAGTATTTTACTGTGTGAGGACATAACCGCAAGGTTCAGAAATATCACTAGCGAGTCACTAGCGATATCACATACTTAATGCAAAAATGCTCACTTATTTATAACTATTATGTGTACTTCATATGAGCAGTTGATGCACATTTATCATATATCCTATGTAACTTATATCATAGTTTGATTTGAAGATAAAATGTCTATAAGTCAATTGCTGTTTGCCGCACTATTACGAGGAGGAGTCCTCCCCATTCTCGAGCTTCTTCGCTACTCTGTTGATAATTGTATTCATACCAATTCAAAACGGTGAAAGTTTGATATCTAATAAGGAACAAAATATCGAATTAGACCAGATAAATACCGATACCTCTAGTAATTTGTCCACTAAATGACTACGGTCAATGATTAATCTTCTAACTCATCCCAGTGTGTCGGTTCCGGACGCACTAAAGGACGCATGATTGAAGCAATGTCATTTGCCTGTCTATCAATATACCCTGTTCCATGAAAAGGTAACACTGTTGCGACTAGTCGATCAAAGGCTAACCACTGTTCTCGTAACCAAGTATCGTCCACGCTTGTCTCAATTGGTGGCCTAACCAGACGCTCCGAACCGGCTTTTGACTGATTGGAGGTAGTTCCCATTGCTGAATCACCAGTAAGAAGAACACCTCCATGTTTGGTCGTATGCAAAATAATGGAACCTGCAGTCTGGCCGGGGAATAGTAGTGCCTCAAACCCGAATTCGTCAAGAATTGGATGACCGACAGGATTCTCGAATTGGATACCAGAGTCCAGTGCCTGTTGGTGACGTGCGTCAATTGGATGAAGTAACACAGGGATTTTGAATTCAGATGATAGATCACCAATAGCATCTCCTAATCCTACGACATGTCGGTGTGATAATACTAAGGCAGCAGCTGAATACCCATCATCGGACAACTGCCGCAGAAATGGGACTAGTGATGAAACATTTGTGTCTAGCAACAACATCCGACCCGCATTCAGCAGCGCATATGTATTAGTTGAAAGGTGGACTTCCTCTGCTCCAGCATCGCTGTATTCAATTAAAAATATGTCGGGCCGTAAACGAGTCATCTGTGGCTTTGACATTCCACGAAATGGCTTAGACATAGCAATGACTAGGAATTTAATTACTTAAGTTATTCTACATTGTAAACCGTGTGTGGTATTTTCTTCTTTTCTTTCTTAATGCTTGCCAAAGGTAAAATCATTGATTAGTTGTGCTTTGTTTATTTCATCGGCAAAGTAAGATGATGCTGCCTTTAATTCTCACTTCTTCTTGATAACATTACGACTTCTCATTAAGACATCGATTAGTTGCTGTTGATTCCATTTGTCCATTGTACTTTGTTTACTTTCCTTCCTAAAGAAACTATTATAGCTTGCACAATTTAAATAATCTCAGTTAATGAGCCCACTTAGAATAAGGCCAGACAACGGAACAATCGGGAAATTAAAAATCCCTAAAGAGATATTGGAAGTCCTTCAAGTTTGTGATATTCACCAAACTACTATTCGAGCCCATCTTCCGTATATTTGATGCACCTTTCTTTCTATGTTGCGTAAGATCAAACAGAAAATCTATTTTTTTGACATGAATACACTGTAGACGTCGGTTAAGTATGTAGTATTTCCATAAGGCTGCGACGTTTCCGTAAACACAGTTACTCCATCAATTGTGAAACCATTTAGCTTTGCATTGTCAATAGCCTTACCAAGAACTTCTAAATGAGGCCCTTCACCTCTGAGTACCAATGTCATCGGACTTTCATAAAGTTTTTGCGCGTACAAACGTTCATCTACGGTTTGATTATTTGGTGTTGTAGAAATCTGACCATAGGTAGTATGCATACCGGTAGCCCAAAATGATAATCCCAACCCCAACACACCCAGGAATGATATGCAGATTACTGCTTTTATTCCGAGATTCATTAGAGTCACATTAGAATGGAATTAATTAAAGGTATCACTTCCACAGGCGTATCAATAGTTTAACAATTATGTCGCTAAATTACTTAATCAACAATTATATTATTTTTAACAAACAATAGAAGTATAGTCTGGAAACTTAAGGCAGCCCGAGCGGATAGAGAAATTAAAATCCTTATTAGCAGATGCGACATCTGCGATAACCATATAACAGGAGTGCCAGACAATTTGGAATCTCAGATAGACACATCTAGGGATTTAGACGATGATCCAAGGTTGCTGCTCTGTTCTTCCTGTAGTCGTGAGTATTTGATCCCCACTTACGCGTAAAATCTTACAATCAACTTTCTACCTATAAGCATAGAACGAACGAAGGTTTATTCAATCTGTACTGGCTGCTTGACTAGAACCACAAATCCTCGCCAATCCCATTGAGCAGCCAGTCAGTTTAGTTTTAATTAAAAATCTCTATGGATATACGGTTTATATCACTTAAGAAAGTTCAACCAAACAGTTTAAAAATCATACATTCTGAGATTAATTTGCCGATGATGACGCAATATTCATTCATGCGCTGAGGCAATTAACCTAAATAATTTGGTCCAACTATATATGATTGAAGCAAGTGATTTCTATCCTTTGACCTCGCAAATAGCGCTTTGAATGCAACTTGATCACAGTTTTACAACCCAGGTAGAAACAGAATATAAAAAAACAACAGAGAAAGGTCAACGATATTTTCAATTGTAGAGAGAGGGTTAGAGATTATTCAATTTCCTTCAGAATCAGAAAATTATATCCATCCTTGACTGACTTGATCAAGTTAATACAATGTCATTCATCAACTGTGACACCTTCGACTCTAAGTTTGTTGTACGCATTCCGACATTGGTATAATTCACATGAGAATTTATTTTTAAAAGTATCATGACATAGGAAAGGAGTATGCCCGTTTGTGTAAATTATTTAGCTTGCAAATTTTATATGGCCTAGAAAACTGCTTGAAATTACATTAAACGTAGGGATATATATCTATGAAAAAGGAAGGCAACAATGATTAAATTAAAACGATGAATTCTCCCAGAAAATTGAACTACGAACTATTAAACACATTATTGTCTTATGTCAATCCGTATGACTTGAACCAGACTGTTACCAGTGAGATAAATCTCGTAGTCGGAGCAGTATTTTAACAAAGTATGAATGGCAGCATGTTGTGATAATATATTTTTGACAGTTCTAAATATCGATTGGACGAACTTTTTCCCTTGAGGGTGAGATACATCACGGGTAGGTTCCAAATTTGAACCAAAATTTATAATTATTAGTTGTCCTTATGTAACATATGTCTACTGCAGACGCAAACAAACCTAAGGAAAAGAATTTGACTTGTAACATGTGTGGTTTAGTCTTTGAGAGTGAGCAAACCTTACACGAGCATATGAAAAAGGATCACAGTCAAGAGGCGCAGCCGCCAGCAGGTGTAACCTGATGAGTGTTATTTGGCGGTTATAGTAATTATAACCCCTACTACTGATTTTATAGAATGTTATTTCTCATGGGGATCCTGGAATTTAAACCAGAATAGTTGGGATTTGGCGGGCTGTCTAGTCTCTACGGGCATGGCAAGTTTAGTTTATCCTGCTGTAGCCAGTGATAGTATTATTAACGGGTTGCAATAATTCCTAACTTAATTTGTAGTTTATCCTTTTAACTAGATCATGATATCGGCCGAACAATCATCGCATTTCCATGCGTTGCGTCCGTCGTATCGAATGTGTTCGACCGCGAGGACAAAGGTATCTTTTCGATTTTCGATGCCGACATTTGTTTGTCCACTGCCATCCCGAGTAATAACTGGATTTCATAGTTTATTTTGCCAAATGATGTAATGCAATAACGTCCTAATATTCTATTGATCAATCCTGTGCTCAGCAACGATGAAATGCGTAAATAAAATTGCTTACGCGTTAAGTCAATTTTTTCTAGAAGTGAATCTTTGTCTGCACCTTTATCAAATTCATTTGCGATCATACTAAGCAGACTCAATGATTTTTCATCAGACATAGCATAAAGTATGCCATCTAGTGATGGCACTGTACGAATTTTTAACATATTACTATCTACTATCTATGGATAGGAAATATGCTATTAATGGTACATGTCCAAGATCAATAGCGATAATAACAAAATAAACTGAAGCAGTGTCAGAACGATAAAAATAAACCAATTATGAGAACAGATCTGTAGTTAAAAAAGACAATAAAAATAGGATTACGGTATATTCAGCCGGCCATTCTAATCATGTCTCTATCGTCGTGAGATACAGCGGATTACCTAGATGAGGGATAGAATCAATATGATTACTCCGATAGGCTTCTATGGTTTAGCCATATAGTTTCAGTACAGTTTCTTTATCCTGAAAGACGCACCCCTAATTTTTTTTCAAAAATATTCTTCAAATGCCTTATTAACTTGGTAACCATTTCGATATTGGTCCTGTCACTATGCATGCCTGATTGTTCCTGGTTGCCGACTATTCCCATCGTGCATAGCCAGGCCATTATATTGATAATATACTTCTTTAATAAAATCCCATAATTTAACACAAAAAGCATATAATTCGTGATAGTTTTTATTATATATATATCATATATGATAATAATACGAAATTTCTATAATAAGATTTATCTGTAAGTTATGCGATTAATATGATGAGATGTTTATCCATGCATTTGAAGAACTGAACTGTAGTAGTCGTTGGGGGCCAGTAAATGTATGAAAATAGTGTAGTTGCACTCCATATGATCCTGGAATCTCCTACAACCGCTGGAGATCGATCCATTCATTCATCTGACGTTTCTTGCAAGATCAGTACAATACCGCGACAGATTACCTACTTGGAAAATGGAATACAGTACTACTGTATTGAAGTCACGTGTGACGATGGAAGTGAATTCGCTATACAAGAGTACGGAGATGAAGCCGAGACATTGTGTAGGGAAGCACACAAGTGCATTCTCTGTCCCCATACTTCATAT